>DATIAI010000433.1:0-9403 GCA_035458065.1 Algoriphagus sp.
CCCTTAAGCAAAAATATTTGGGATTGATTCGATTCAGGAGGGAATTTTCTTAGGTTAAAGAAGCCTGAATCTGCGTAGAATGAAGAAGAAAACTTTTGAATTGAAGCTCGGAGAATAACCTTTTGGGCTTGTAATCCTACCTCAACATCATTATCCACCCATTCGGATCCACTAGAGGTTGGGTAGAACTTGCCACAGTTACAGGTTTAGACCCTAACATGATTTTCTTTAGCCCTTCCGATGTCTGAACTTCTACTGGTATCACAAAATTGATGCCTTGAAGGGTAATCGCAAAACCTGTCTTTCCTTTCTTGCTTACTTTGAGTTGCGGCAAATCGGTGGTGTACAAGTATAAATCAAAAAATCCCTGAAGATTTTGTCCAGAATAGACCTGAACAAAATCCGTGAAATCTTTGGTGCTTACCTGATTTTGATAAGTGAATCGCTCATCGGAAGCAAAGGCTTTGATCATCGGGAAAAAGATCTCGTCGCCCAAAACTCCACGAAGGGAATGGATGATCATCGCACCTTTGGAATAAATTTCCCCATGGTAAGCTTCCTCTTCTGTCGAATTTAGCGGACTGACCACGGGAAGTGCATGAGGTAAATTTTTTGCCTCACTTTTTGTCTTGGCAAAGTAGGCCTCCGTACCTCCATGCTCCCAATAAAAGAGCCAGTCTCCAAATGCAGTCAATCCCTCATGGATCCACATGTCAGCAAAGTCAGCGACGGAAACCTTGTTGCCAAACCATTCGTGTCCCAGTTCGTGATGAAGTAGCCAGTCGTATTGGGTTTTTCCCATCGGGACAAACTGGAAATTGTTGCCATAAGCATTGATGGTCTGGTGCTCCATCCCGAGATAGGGAGTTTCAACCACAGCAATTTTATCATCAGGAAAAGGAAATGCGCCAAAGTACTTTTCATGCGTTTCGGCGCTTTCCTTCAAGATTTTCAACAATTCGCCGGCTTTAGCACGGTTTTCCTGTAAAACCCAAACGTGCATTGGGATGGTTTTTCCTGAGACCGACTTAAAATCGAGCTTCTCTTCCTGGAAAATCCCCATTGTAAAGTTGATGTTGTACACATTGATCGGGTAGTTGGTGGACCAATGGTATGTGATTTTGTCATCTGCCTCCTCTGTCTTGATCAATCTTCCATTGGAAGCGACGAAATAGGGATTGGGAGAAGTGATAATAATCTCAGCGCCTTCACTGGGTTCGCTGGAAGGATGATCCAATCCTGGCATAAATATTTGTGAACCCTCTCCTTGGGATGACAATCCCATCCAGTGATTTCCAAGCTGATCTTTTTCCCAGGTAAATCCTCCTTCCCATGGCGGATTTTGGGCAATCGGAGTCTTTCCTCCGTAGAAAACCTGAACCTTATCACAGGTACAATCTATCGGAATGATGTTCAGAATATCGCTTTCGTGGGAGAACTTTACTTCCTTTCCATCCATCAGGACTTTCTCGACCTGATATTCATCGATCAGATTAAGTCGAAGGGTATCGAGTTTTTCTTCAGAAGAAAATGTAATCGTGTTAGACCCCAGAATGGACTGGCTATCGGGCAAAAGCTCCAATTCCAGACGATAATGCTTCACCTTGAATTTTTGCTGAAGTGGATCCATAGGTCCGCCCCAGTCCCAGTTTTGACTAAAAGTGAAATGGGAAAAAAGCACAAAAAATAAAACTAAAGCCGATTTTTTCATGGAAAAGCAAATTTCTATCAAGGTAAGCGGAAAAGAATTTCTTTTAAGGGCACACCAAATTCCTCGGAATATTTTTCAGATACTTTATGAAAGCCAAAAGCTTCATAAAGATGAACCGCTGCATCAAGTCCGGAAGTGGTATAAAGGTAAGCTCCGGAATAACCTTTCTCCCTGTACCAATCCATCCATTCTTTCATCATGATTTTACCCAATCCAACTCCTCGAAATTCTTTTTCAAGGATAAAGTACCTCAATTGAGCCAGATTCTCCTGACGGTGCATCAAAAGGAGAAAGCCCACCATTTTCCCCCGGGATTCTACTACCCAGACTTTGTCTATCTCAGGATCATACTGCCGGTAAAATTCGAGCAGACTTTCCATGACATAGGTTTCAAAACCCATGTCAAAGCCGTGCTCTTCGAAATAGATTTTACCGTGAAGGTAAGCCACTTGGCCAAGGTCACCAGGTTGCAGTGTGTTTCGGATCGAAAAAGTCACCATATCGAAAACTAATCAAAAGAAAGGAAAAGCCGCCCGAGTTGCGCCCGGACGGCTTTTGATTAATCTTCTGCGTAGTTGAAAGAGTCAACCTGCTCTTTCACCCAATCCATATATTTTCCCTTTCGGTATTCGATCCAGTCGTTTTTATATTTTGATCCATCTATCAAAAACTTAAAACCGGTGGCAGCCTTTGGTTTGCTAAGCGCATTGACGAGATCTTCGGCCAGGTTTTTTTCTTTTATTTTGCGGTCAATGAAGTCCTGCATCATTTGATGTTCTTGCGGGGCTTCCATTTTGGTGAATTCTGCAAAATTGTCAGGATCTTCATCGATTTCGTCCAGAATGTCCTCTTCATCCTGGGTGAGGTCATAGTTGAAGTAGTCCTCGTCATCTGGCATTTGGTGAATCTTCTTCTTGTCAATTCGGTAGAAGCAGATCATTCCTTTAAGTAACTGGGTAGCAATATGGTCTACCTCTTTTTCAGTAAGCGAAAGCATGGATGGTGTTCAAGATTTTCCAAAAATTATGAAAGTTGAAATTTCAACAATTTGTTTGAATGTTAGCAATCTCAAGGCCAAAAAATAGCCTCAATACTTCTGATTTATGATTTTTTCCAAAAGTTCGGGATCCAATTCATGTCCACCGGGATAGGTAAACCTCCGCACGTCCTTTCCAAGGCGTGAAATTAACTCCTCTTGCTTTTGAATGTTTTCCAATGTGATCATTTCATCGTTATCCCCGAGAGCTAAAATCAGCTCGGTAGCAGAAAATTTTCCTTTTGCTTCATCTAGATTTAGGTCTAAAGCAAATCCTCCAGCCCATAGGACCAAGGTTTCCACTTTTCCCTCCCAGTGACTTGCCCATCGGGTGGCAGTGGCTGCACCTTGAGAAAATCCCAATACCTTGATCTTTGGCTTTTCAGGAAAATGCTCCAAAAATGCTCCGATCAGTTTGTCCAAAAGCCGGTGGTTGTTGGCAATGGCGGTTTCCCGTTCGTGTTTGGTCATCCAATTGGCTCCGACTCTTCCCTGAAATCCCTCCAGGTAATTGTAATTTGTTCCTTCGGGAGCGATAAACAGTATTTCCGGAGAAAAAAGTGACTTGAATTTTCGGACAAAAAACTCTGCCAGTTGCCCGTAACCGTGCATCACCAACCAGATTTCCTTTTCCTTGAAAGTCGGTTCATGGGATAGGAAATAGTGTGCTTCGTACTCAAACCTGATGGAATGCTTCACTTCTCAGCTGGTCAAGTCGTCAAATTTCAAAGGCAAAAGCTCCGAGATTCCTTTGATTCGAAGGACATTTCCATTGTTGCGAAGGATGAGAAGCGTGATCGGTTTTCCAAATCTGTTCTCCACCTCATTGATCGTCTGCCGGCAAACTCCACATGGAGATACACCCGCCCAGGTTTCCTCACCTGCTCTATGGGCTACGATAGCCAGTATTACAGGTGCCGAATTCGGATAGTTTGCCCCAGCATAGCCCAAGAGCAAGCGTTCGGCGCAAGATCCTGCTGGAAAGCTGACATTTTCCTGATTGGAAGATTGGAGGACCTCACCGTTTTCCAACAAAACTGCTGCACCCACATTAAAACCTGAATAGGGTGCATAGGCCATTTTGGATATCGTTTGTGCTCTGGAAAGCAAAGCCTGTTCGATATGGTCCAACTCTTCGGGACTTAATTCCTCGATTTCTGAATTCAGATTTATTTTTTTCACTTTAAAAATCGGTTTAGGCAAAACCTAACGATCAAAGTAAGGAATTGTTCCTTAATTCCAGTAGGACTGGCTTTTTCGGCCAAAAAATATTCCCAATTTAGTCGGGTAAACACTGAATGATGAACACGATTCTGATCCTTGGCGCAGGCAAGTCTGCTGCTTTTTTGATTGATTACTTGGCAGATAGCTGTAAAAAAAAGGGCAGAAGCCTGATCCTTGCTGACTTAGACCTGCATGCAGCTCAAGCCAAACTCAAAAACAGACAAGGTACAATAGCCGAACAGCTGGATTCGGAGGATGCCATCCAAAGAAGAGAACTCATCTCCAAATCGGATCTAGTCATTTCCATGCTTCCGGCTTTTATGCATCCGGTGGTTGCATCCGATTGTCTGGAGCTGGGTAAACATTTCTTTTCCGCCTCTTATGAATCAGAGGCTTTGAGGGAAATGCGACCTCAAATCGAGAAAAAAGGTCTTTTTTTCCTCAATGAATGTGGCTTAGATCCCGGGATTGATCATATGTCTGCCATGAAAATAATCCATGAAGCAAAAGCGAAAGGGGAAGAGATTCTATCTTTCAAATCTTACTGTGGCGGGCTTTTGGCACCAGAATCCGAGGATAATCCATGGAAATATAAATTCACCTGGAACCCCAGAAATGTGATTTTGGCCGGACAGGGTACTTCCCGCTACATCCACAGAGGGGATTTGAAGTTCGTGCCGTACCATCAGCTGTTCAAACGCTTGGAGATCATTAATTTTCCGGGTTTGGGGGATTTTGACGGATACCCGAATAGGGATTCGCTAAGTTATCGACAGGTTTATGGACTGGAAAGCATTCCCACCATGCTTCGGGGCACTTTGCGCCGGGCGGGCTTTTGCAAAGCCTGGGATGTCTTCGTACAACTCGGAATGACTGATGATTCATTTCAGATGGAAATGCCTCATCAAACAACCCTGAGGCAGTTTATGAATGCTTTTCTCCCTTATCATGAGGAATTGAGTGTGGAGGAAAAGCTGGTGGAATTAATTCCCGAACTGGATTTTCCAACTTTTGAAAAGATTCAGTGGCTGGGATTTTTTGAAAAGCGGCTTTTGCCGAAAACTAAAGGAACGCCTGCCCAGATTCTTCAGGCTATTTTGGAAATTGACTGGGAGCTTCAGCCGGAGGACAGGGATATGATTGTGATGAAGCATCTATTTGAAATAAAGACCAAGGATGGTGTGAAAAATGTAAGCTCAAGTTTGGTGTCTTTTGGTCAGGACTCAACCTTTACCGCCATGGCCAAGACGGTCGGTATGCCTTTGGCGATCGCGGTGGATTTGTTTTTGGAAAGGAAAATACAAATGGCGGGGCTTCACCTTCCAATCCAACCTGAGATTTACCTGCCCATTTTAGACGAACTTGAAAAATGGGGAATTCGATTCGAGGAGCAGATAAGCTGAAAGGTTAGATTAAAGCCAATTATTAAGCCCAAAGGATCAAATTAAGCAAGTTTACTTTCAAAAGTAATTTTTACAAGGGTATGCCAAGTCATGGATTCCAATCCAATGGCGGTTCGGTACTTGCTCCTGGTAGCTCCCTGCAATCATCCGGGATAATCGCACTGTTTTGCCTGAAAGTCAAATCTGATGAATCAACATATACCCTTTTAGTGGTTTCGCCGGCTGCAATGAAATATCCCAAAACCACCTCATCCGGATTGTCGAGGCTGATCATGTTGCCTCGGATCGTAGCGGGAGGAGGATCAAAGATGGATCCGCTGATTTCTGCCTGCTGCTTGACCAATTGAAGAAATCGATAAGCATCCTGGGAAATAGCATATTGCTTTAAATCAATCCGGTAGTTGAAAGTAAAACGTCTGCCGTCATCTGCTATAAATGCTGCAGGAACCCGGGTAGTCAAACCGTTAAAATTGTCGTCCTGAGCGATGAACAAACTTTGATTTCCCGAAGATTCAGTCACGTAGCAAAAATTACAGCAATCCTTGGGAGCCGGTATTTTTTCTGGACGGGTTATAAAAAGTTCTGGATAGGTCTCTATAAAGTAGGTCGCAGGTCCGTTTCTCCAAAAGTAAAAGTTGTTTTGGTCAGCTGGATCATCCAGTTCCACGATAAGTTGGATTCCCGATTTTGGGATAGCTTCTCCTTCTACCGGGACAGTGATGGTTTTTATAGAAATTTCTCCCATCTCCGGTGCTGATTCCACACGCTCAGGTAAGGAAGTATAGACTTTTCCCTCCACAGTCTGGATCTGAAGTGTATAGGACTTGCCCACCTTTGCTCTGAAATTCGCAGGAGTAAAATAACTTCCGCGAGCTTCCGAGCCTTCTTCCAAAAAGGTAACGCTACCTTCATTGTCTCTGACCACTACTGTAGCTCCTGATACGGGTCTTATCAAGCTTTCAAAGTCACTTCCATAAGTTGTACTACGGGTGATGGTGATTGCCTGGGGGCCAATTCCGGTATGAATCATCCCTTCCACCGTCAGCAATTGCTCTCCCTCGGGCACCTCCACTTCATAAGGATCAATGCAACCCATTGGCAAAACCAGCAAAATATAAATCAGTCGTTTCAGCATCAGGTTAAAATTTAATGGCATAACTCAAACTCGGAAGAGGTACTCCCAAAATTGCCAACCTCAAAGCCTGTGGCGGTGACCCGGCTGCGTCGCCAAAATAGATCGAAAATGGATTTTTTCGCCCGTAGACATTCAGTAGGGAAAAAGTCCAGTTACCGTCGAAAAATCTACCCTCTCCCTTGAATTTGAAATTGACTGCAAAGTCCAATCGGTGGAAATCAGGCAATCGCTGCTGATTTCTAGAGTCAAAATAGGCCAGGGGATTTCCCGAATATTCAAATTTAGCTTCCGGGAATGTTACCGGACGGCCTGTGCTGTAAGCAAAGGTGGCAGAGATCGAGGTGTTGGTGCTCACTTTGTAATTTCCGATCAGAGTCAGGTCATGGGGTTTATCAAAATTTGAAGCATACCACTCACCGTCATTGATGTTTTCTTCCTCAAATGGAGTGATCACTCTTCGGAGGGATCTGGAGTAAGTATAAGAAACCCATCCTGTGAGTCTTCCCAGGTTTTTCTTCACATACAATTCGATACCATAGGCTTGACCCTCTGCTGGAATCAGCTCAGTTTCCAGATGATTCTGTAAAATCAAAGTTGCGCCGTCTTTGTATTCGACCACATTTTGGATGTCTTTGTAATATACCTCAATGGAAGTTTCGAAGATGTTTCCCCTGAAATTGTTGTAAAAACCCAGGGAATATTGGTCGGCAATCTGAGGTTCTAGAAAGTTGTCGCTCAGCTTCCATACGTCAGAGGGAGCGATTGTCGCTGTGTTGGAAATGAGGTGGATAAACTGATACATTTTGTTGTACCCGAGTTTAATTGAGCTTGCCTTGCTCAATGAATAGCGAATGGAGGCTCTGGGTCCAAGTCCGTCGTAAGTTTGGATTACTTCTCCGGCTTCATAGTTGGTTTCGCCTATCGCACTTCCGTCGGAGATAGGCTGGTTTTCGGCATATTGGCGGACCACTCTTGGTCCCAAATATTGATAGGCATCGTAGCGAAGACCATAGGAAAAGCCCAATTTTTCTCCCACCTCAAATTCATGCTGAAAGTGTATGCCAGCTTCCCTTCCGGCTTCATCCTGTACTTTTTTAGGTAAAATTTCCTCTTGCGATCCAGTTGGCACGAGCTCACCGGGCTGTATTTTAACCTCTTTGAATTCTCCTCCGAAAACGATTTTGTTGGTTGCGCTGAAGTTGTATCCCAAGAAAACCTTTCCTCCCAAATCCTGAATATCGGAATTGATGTCAAAGTCGTTGATTCCACTTTGATTGAAAATCCCGTAGTCGTAGAGGGTATAATAACCCAAGGCTTCAAGACTGAGTTTGGAACTCAGCTTGCTTTTCCACTGAAGAGAATGCGCGGTATTTCTCCAGGAAATCGTAGTATCTGAAGCAAAAGCAAAGTCATCGTAGCTGGTGTAGTAGCTGTAGGTGAACTCATTTTTATCAGATATCGGAGCATTGATGATCAGATTTCCATCGTAAAAATTGGCGTTGGAATTTTTCACAGTTGTATTGCTGAGGGACTGGAGAAACCAGTTGATGTAGGAAATCCTGAATCCTCCCAATATGGAAACTTTGTCCTTGATGATGGGGCCGTTCAGGGATATTTTTCCGGAATAGTTGCTCAGCATTAAGTCCCCTCCCCATTTGCTTACTCCTCCGGTTTTGGGTAAAATTTCCAAGATTGCAGAGCTTCTTCCTCCGTATCTAGCAGGCACGACTGCTTTGTAAAGCGTCACATCATTGACCACATCGGCATTGAAAGCGGTAAATAATCCAAACATGTGCGAAGGATTGTAGATCGGTGCACCGGCAAACTGAATCAGGTTTTGGTCGACTCCGCCACCACGGACGTTGAGTCCTGAGGAAGCTTCACCGACTTGACTGACACCGGGTAAAGTCGCCAATGATCTCACAATGTCAACTTCACCCATGAATGGAGGCAATTCCCGCATGGTATTCATGCTCAAAGTGATGGCGCCCATATCCGTAGAACGGATATTTTTCTCGGGATCTCTACCGAAAATCACCACATCGTCCAGCTGGAAATCTTCCTGAAGCATGCGGATGGACATTCTACCATCTCCAACTGCAGTGATTGGGTAGTCAATAGTTTCGTAGCCTACATATCGGAATTGAATCGTGTATTCGGCTCGGTCGAGCAAAAGTTCAAAAGCGCCGTTGTTATCGGTGATTCGGGTAAGTTCCAATTCCGGCACACTCACCGTGGCACCCACAAGGGCTTCACCGGTAATCTCATCGATGATTCGTCCGGAGATTTTGATCCCTTTGAGCTGTCCTATGTCCCTGCCTATGACTTCCCTTTGTGTAGGGGAAGTGGTTTGAGCCCAAGCTGCATGCCCTATCAAAATGAAAAACAGGAATAAAATTTTATTCATAGAAGATGCATTAAATGCCATCGGGATCAAATCGGTAGAGTTCCATTGGGACTGTCCCAGGAACTGTTCTCTCTGGGCATCTGAGGAAGTAAAGGTTATCGTTGATGGAGAAATATCCCGCGTTCAAACTTTGGGGAATTCCCGGAATTGGGTTTTTTGATTTCCATACCAAGGTATTCATGTCCAATTCCATCAATTCGTTCGATCGGCGAAAGAAACCGATGAAAACCCTGTCACCAATGACTTGTGCCATACCGAGTCCTCCATCGCTGGATCCAGGGAAGGTGGTGAAGACCCGCCAAGAATCTGAATTGGGTTCGTATTCCCAGATCTTGTTGTCAGCTCCGAGGACATAAGCCTTGTTTTGATATGTAAACCACGCCAAAGTTGTTTGAATGCCTAATGGTGCTGCAGATTGTGTACTCCAGATTTTTGTATCGGGATTGAACATTAAGACAGATAGCGCTGCAGACTCGGATCCTCCGAA
>DATIAI010000434.1:0-12663 GCA_035458065.1 Algoriphagus sp.
AAAAAAAGATGAACGGACCAGCCATATTCCTATCATCCTGCTGACAGCAAAAGCAGATTTGGAATCTCGACTAGAAGGTCTCGAAAGAGGAGCTGATGCGTACCTTTCCAAGCCCTTTGAAAAGAAAGAGCTGGAAGTCCGCCTGCGGAAATTAATTGAAGTAAGGCAAAAGCTGACCGCCAGGTATGCAGCGATCAATCCTGAAGGAAAACCCGAAAGTCCAGCGGAAATTCAAGAAGATGCTTTTCTGAGAAAGCTTCGCTCACTTGTGGAGGCCAATTTGGAAAGTGAGGAGTTTGGCATTGGCGAATTGTGCAGGGAACTGGCAGTAAGCAGGACACAGCTTCATCGTAAACTTAAAGCTCTGACCAATAAGTCCACTTCCCAAGTCATCCGGACGATTAGAATGCAGGAAGCCAAGAAACTTTTGCTTAAACCGGATTTGAACATTTCGGAAATTGGCTATGCAGTGGGTTATGGCAATCCCAGCCATTTTACGCAGGAGTTTACCAAAGAATTTGGGGAAGCTCCGAGCTTTTTTAGAAAAGGTTGATCCTTCGTCTAAGCCTAACCCTAATTTTTTTAAGCCCGGATTTGATGATTGGAACTAGCCCAACACCTTTTTCCTAACGAAACAATTTTGCCTAATCGGTCCATTTTTCTGATTTGGAACAAAGTCTAAAGTATCTGCAACAATAGCTACGGCCGATTTTTCTCTTTCAAATTACCTTCCCTCTCTGATTATTGCCCGTTTTCTTGAACTGAATTTTGGCCCTTTCACTAAAAAAGATTTCCGAATAGGCATAGGACTATTTTCCAAGAGGATGAGTCAAAAAGCTTCATATAAAGGAAGCAAATCACACGAAACCATTAAAACCCAAAAATTATGAAACTTAAACCGTATTCCATTTTAGCATTCTTGGGCTTGCTTTTGACAATTACAGCATGCCAGGAATTCCATGAGCTTATGCCTCAGGGTGCTAATAGCAAAAAGAGTTCAAAACCCCTTTTGAAGGAGATTGCCACCGGAGCAGTTTTGAAAGGGGCCAATGGAGTCAACTTTGGCCCAGACGGAAACCTTTACATCGGATCCGTTAATGGACAGGAAATTATCGTGATGAACAAACAAAACGGTAAGATCCTCAATCGTCTTGGGCCAGATGTTGGCGTGATCAGTCCTGATGATGTGGCATTTGGGCCTGATGGGTCGCTTTATTGGACTGATATTTTTACCGGAGAGGTGGGACGAATGACTCCAACGGGCGCTGTGACCAAGCAATTTGTGGCACCGGGTGTCAATCCGATTACCTTCTCAGATGATGGACGATTGATTGTTGGACTTTGCTTTCTGGGTGATGGGCTCTATGAACTTGATCCCAATCTTGTAGATGCACCACGGCCAATCATCGTCTCCACACCTGAAAATCCCTTTCCGCTTGGATTTTTAAATGGGTTTGATTTTGGCCCTGACGGGAGATTGTACGGGCCACTTTTTGCGGGAGGTGCTGTAATCAGCGTGAATATTGGTGATCCTGATGATTTTACGCCTTCCACCCAACCCTTTATTGATGGAACCGCACAATTTTTGGCTGGAGGCTTCACAGTCCCTGCAGCTGCAAAGTTCGATTCGGAAGGAGTTCTTCATGTCCTTGATCAAACGGGTGAAGTATTCAAGGTAAATCACCTTACCGGAGAAAAAACACTATTTGTTACCATTGACCCTGGTTTGGATAACCTGGCCTTTGACTCTGAAGGAACTCTTTTTATTTCCAATGCTGATTTTGGTTCAATTGTAGAAATTCTTCCCAGTGGACAGCCTCGCACCATCAGTGGTGGAGGGATGATCGGGCCAATGGGTTTGGCAGTATTACCTGGGGCAAATAAGCAGGATGCTTTGTTTGTAGCTGACGTGTTCCGGTTGCGAAAACTCAATGGGCTCACAGGCAAGCTGGAAAGTATTTATAAAGGCGACTTACTTGGAGGGGAAAGTAAGCTGACCACTCCATTCACCCTTTCCGCGGACGGGGAGAATCTGATCGTTTCTTCTTGGTTTGGCGCAGTTGTTCAAGTCTGGGATCCACAATCCGATCAGATTGTTCAAACCTTTCCGATGGGAGCTCCAATTGATGCCATCCGGTTCAAAGAGGGAATTGTAGCATCCGATCTGGGCCTTGGAGGAGTGGTATGGGCAGGTGACCATTCGATGATATTGCCAATTGACAATGCTTCAGTTTTTGCACCAAGTGGATTGGCCACTGACGGAGAAACTTTATGGGTAGCTGACTGGGGCACAGGACTTATTTGGCAAATTGGATTTAATGGCGACATCCCAATGGCACCGGTGGTCTTGGCATCAGGCCTGGCAAATCCCGAAGGATTGGCATGGGACAGTGATGGCACCTTGGTGGTAGTAGAATCCGGTGCTTCCCGGTTATCGCGCATAGACTTGGCTACCGGCGAGGTGACTAAAATTGTGGATGGCCTCAAACTGAGTGCGCCTGCAGTTGGTCTGGCGGCCTTTCCTCCTTCCTGGTTGTTTGATGGTGTAGCCATCGGGCAATCCGGGGATATTTATGTATCTGGCGGAGGCAAAAATGTGATCTACCGCGTATCAAAAAATTGATAATCAAAAGAAACCTTAAAATGAGTCACTCTCTCGTTTAGGTAGGGTGACTCATTTTTGAAAACCTAAGTCCTCAATTTTCCCCTTTTCGTTTCTTCTCCAGGTATTCATAGTGACTGTTATCCTGAGGAGTTCTGACCACTTTACTCTCCGGCAAAGGTCCCAATTGTTTTACTGCAAGTTCCATGGCACGCATCATCTGAGCCGTTTTTTCAGGATTTTCCTTTGCAAGATTGGTGGATTCTCCGGGATCATTTTTCAGATTGAATAAGAGTGTGTCGTGAGCATCAACTTTTTTCATGCCTCTCGAACCTTGGAATCCAGCAAACGGACGTTTGATCTTCCAATCCCCTTCCCGATAACCTTCCTGACTGGCAAGCATGAAATATAGGTAAGTATTATCTTCCCGGTTTCCATTTTCAAAAAGTACAGCACTCAAGTCTTTACCATCAATCTCCCGGTCTTGGGGAATTTCTGCACCTACCAGTTTGCAAAAAGTGGGAAACCAATCCATCTGTGTGGCCAAATCTTCATAGACTTGCCCTGAATCAATTTTCCCCTTCCACATCGCTACGGTTGGGACCCGAACACCTCCTTCAAAGGTAAACTGCTTTCCTTCTCGAAGCGGACCGGCCGAACCTCCATGATCTTCCATCACCAGCCAAGGACCGTTGTCTGAGGAAAAGACGATTAAGGTGTTTTCCAAAATCCCTTTTTCTTCCAATTTTTTCAACACTTCTCCCACACTCCAGTCCAATTCCTGGATCACATCTCCGTAAAGTCCCCGGTTGGATTTGCCTTCAAACTCCGGTGATGCATAAATCGGTACATGGGGCATACTATGGGCGAGGTAGAGAAAAAAGGGCTGATTTCCGGTAGAGTCGATGAATTTCAGAGATTCCTCCGTGTAAGTTTTGGTGGTGTAACGCTGGTCAACTTTATATTCCACGACCTCATTTCCTCTCATATAGACCACTGAGGCCATGTCATTGGAGTAGGGAATTCCAAAGTATTCATCAAATCCCTGATTGAGGGGGAGAAATTTTTCCAAGTGTCCCAAATGCCATTTTCCCACCACACCTGTGCGGTATCCTTTGGATTTCAAGATTTCTGCGATGGTGATTTCCTCAGGGTCCATCCCTGTAAAACTTTCCGGGAAAAAAACCGCATTGATCCCCATTCGCTGAGGCATTCTGCCTGTCAGAAGTCCGGCACGGGATGGACTGCATACCGGAGAAGCAGATAGAAAAGAGGTGAATTTTATTCCCTCTGCAGCGATTCGGTCAATGTTTGGGGTAGCGATATCGGTGGCACCAAAACAACCCAAATCACCGTAACCCAAGTCATCCGCAAAAATGAAAACTATATTGGGAAGGTCTACAGCAGTGGATTTGTCTTCTTTTTGTCCACAAGAAAATAGGAGGAGGACAAAAAAGAATAGGTTTAGTTTTCCCCTCATTATTGCTAGTGTTTGTGGTCCAATCGATGCTTTTTCAGAATATCCTCCCCGAAATTATTGCCCTTTTCTCTCCAGATGGAATGGATGTGATTGGCATTGTCGAGAAATCCCACGTTGTCATACTCAATCAAAAAGTCCGGGCTGTGAACCACATAGTAATGGGCCTTCATCGGCTCGTAACTTCCGATCCAGGCAAAATAAACTTCGCCCATTCCTCGTGCATGGAGCTTGGCGAGGTATTCTTCAGCCTTTTCGCGATCAAGATTGCCGATGTATTCCTCGATCAGATAGTGGAGGATTTTCCGCTGGCCCTCATTTAGTTCGGAGCCTTTTATTCCTTGGAACTCTTCCAGCCATTGAGGTCGATCCGGGCTGGTGATGATGTCTCCCGGCACTTTTTCGCTTAGGGTTGCCTTGGCTTTTTGGCTTTCATCCAGGGCATTGATCAGCCAAAAACCGTAGTCTTCCTCTTTGCTCAAAGGGCGTAATCCGGCATATTGAGTCGCCTCCACCACTGCAGGATCTGATCCGAAAAAAAGTGGGGTCATGGTAAATTGATCACCTGCCACGGTGAGATTAATGGAAATGTGGTGCCCTTCAAACTTCAATCCCCAAACGTCCTCCGTTTCTGGATTCCCTGCAATGGCCAAGTAATAATTTCCGTAGTCCCAGTTGAGTTTGCGGATGAATCCCATGGTTCGCTCGTCTACTTTTCCCTGCTGAAACTGGATCTCAAAAAGCTCATGCAAGATGTCGTCCACCTGCATGATCGCAAAGGTTTTCAGATAACCTTGGGAGCTAAAAATCGAACTCAGGACTTTGTGTAAAGCAATTTTACTTTCTTCAGAAAGGTCGCCGTAGCGAAGTCCGGATCTGGGGGCAAGTCCTAAAGGAAGGTTGGTCCATTGAATTCGGGCACTGTCCGAAAAGGCTATGATACCCTGATTCTTTTCTGGTTCAGTTAGGGTGTTAAGAAATCCTGATGTTGCTTTTTTCAATTGGTCGGTAGACTGTGACCAAGAATGAAAACTGGTTAAGAAAAGGATCACTAGGGAAAAAAGCGCTTTTGTCATAAAGGTCAGTAGAGCATGAAGTTTACAAATTGCTGCCAGGAAGTGGTTTTTGTAAAGGTGAAATAAAAAATCTGAACAAGAATATACAACCCCAAAGCGAGGCCAAAAGGCCAGGGATTTTTGCCTTTTCGGAGGTCTTGAATTAATAAAAATCCCAGGATGAGATCTATTAGGACAAAAGAAACTGTCTCCGTTGGGATTCCATTACCAATCGTTGCTATATCAAAACCAAAGAAAAGAATCCGATCAACCGTTGGTCCCATAAAAGTCAAAACCGCCGCAATCATAAATCTCGCATGAAAAGATGCAAGCTTCCTAAATCCAATTGCCAGCCCGTAGAAAAGAGTCAACCACAAGAGATATACAAATGGCAGGGCGGTAAATGAGGCGATATTCATCCTTCCTTCCTCATAGGTGTAGGGAGCAACTCCTTCCGCAAAGTCACTTTCGAAAGCTGCCAGCTGATTGGCATAGCCCTGTCTCATGACCAAATAAGTACTCAAAATCACCAGCGGAACGACTACATAGCTCAGTTTTCCAACTTTTCGGTGCAGATGGGTTTTTCTATAGTGAATCAAAAGTGGCTGGGTAATTACAATCCCCATCCAAGTTGCCATCAATGCAAAATGAAGGTGAGTCAGAGAAGGGTTCATTTGTAGCTTGGTAAAATACGTGAAGAAAAAACCAGCTACAGTCAGTGGAATAAACAACATAAACCAATACCCCAGATTGGGATAAAGTTTATAAGGGTTTTCAGAGATAGACATAGGAAAATCAGGGTAATGTGCGAGAGACCGGACTTTTTGAAATGAAAGTGTGGATACTTCTGAATCGGTAAAAATTGTGGCAGTCCGGCCCGAAAGGCCTGAAATAGAATCCGTTGGTTACAAAAGGTAGTGAAAAATCAAATTCAACTTTTAAAACGCTCAAAAAAGAATAGACTGAAAATTAAATAAAAGGAAGGATTGAGTTTAAATGAAAAAGGCTGAGTTCCATCTGAAACTCAGCCTTTTTAACCGGAAGGAAACTCTGCCTTCCAGAGGGTTAGAGTCCAAAACGGTATTGAATTCCAGTAAGAAACTGCTCCCTGCTGCCCAAGAAACCATATTCGCCTCGGATCATGAAATGTTTGCTGAATTGGTATTGTCCCCCAATGATAAAGTTCCACATGTCTGCCGGCCGCTTGTCCATGGAGTAGTTGACAGTAGAGGTAGCAATGGTGCTGATTGCCCCATCGGCTGCAACTAGGATTTCGGAGGCCCTTTCCAAGATTTCATTTCCTTTCTCGTATTTGACTTTATTGAGAGGATTGTTTTGTTCCAAATCGCTAAGACCTTCCCACCAGGAATCCAATTGATTTTGTGCGTTTTCTACTTTTTCAAACCCTGCATCAATCCTGCCGCCAACATCCCCGTCCTCAAAAACTTCATTCAATGCCATTGATCCGTCAGTAGCCGAACTTAGGTTAACCCGAAACCCACCAACCCATACAGCCACAGATCTTCCGGGTTTTTTAAGGTTGAAATTTTTTCCAAATCGGGGACCAAAAACAAAAGTCCTGGTAGGAGCATTTAACTGAGGCGCATCCGTCCAAGCCACATTCATATCCAAAGCCATAAAGCCGCCACCTATTCCGATGGTCGGAGTCATACCAATTCCAAACGAAGTCGCATGAAATTCCACCAATGTACTTGCGGAAAAAATCTCAGAATAGTTATTGTCTCCATCAGGAAGCCATAGGCCAAAACCTACTTCAGTCGAGGCTTGAGATTTGCCAAGAATACCGTAAATGTTCAGAAATGGAAATAGCCAGATATCAGGTCGCACCGTTAAAGCACTTGCTGTAGCACGGGCTTTGTCAAATCGGACAAATTCATCGACATTGTACATTTCGCTGTTGTTGAATCCGATATTTAAATTATCGATTATCAAGTCCGATACCTGCCAAAAATACTGTGAACTGATACCTGCAGAATAGGGTAAGTTGAAGCCCATCCCAGTCGCTTTATCTCCCCAGATCGGCAATGCATAAGGATATTCTGCCATTTTGAGGCTGTCAATTACATGCTCTTTCTTTTTCCCAACCTCCTTATTGGAAAACACCTGAGCCTCAGCCACGCTGAAGATCCACATAAAGCCAATTCCCAATACAAGTAATTTTTTCATAAATGAGGTCTTTAGAAATCGTATGGACATTTTCATTGTCCCAGTAAATGTATAGTGAGGGTTTACCTAAAAACATGACGAATGTCAGTTGTGAAAAGAAGTATTAACAGAGATGTAAAAAATCCCGACAAAAATCATTTCAGCATTGGAAAATGGGATATCTGAGAAAGTCAAATTTTAAAAAGTATCCGTAACTTCTGTCTTAATTCAAACGCCCTTCATTATGAAAAAAACAGCGCTCATGTTTCTTATATGCTTGTTTTTGGCAGGATTAGCACAGGCTCAACAGACTGATCCGGAAAAATTACAGGCAGCCGTCGATTCAAAAACATTCGTTTTTGAAGGTCGACAGGCATCCGGAATGCGCGGAAGAATGATCCAAATGGATCCGGGATATACCCTGAATGTCAGTCCGGAAAAAGTAGTGGGAGATTTGCCTTTTTTTGGCAGATCCTATCAAGGAACACCGGGGTCCACCGATGGAGGATTGAAATTCGAATTTTCTGAATTTGATTATACCGTAAAGCCACGGAAAAAAGGCGGGTGGGATATCACCATCGAACCGAAAGAACATAATGATATCAGGTCCATTTTTCTGACAGTTCAAAAATCCGGCAATGCCTCACTCAGAATCACAAGCAATAGCAAAGAGGGAATGAACTATTCCGGTATAATCCAGGAGTAAGTTTTGGACCATTTTTAGGAATGGTTGTGCTCGTCTTCCTTGAGAAGAACGCAGTTTTCCTCATCAATTTCGGTTTCGATCGTGTAGTGCTCAAAGGGATATTTCTTCATGATTCGCTTGAGTTCATTTTTCACTGCCAGGATTTCGTCGATTGACTTGAGCTGTTTAAGTTTCACGTGGGTTGTAAATACATGATGCTCCCCATCCAAGGACCAGATATGTGTATGATGGGTAGATTGGACATCCTTTATTTCCAAGATTTCCTTTTCGATCGCGGATTTATCCACATCCACAGGTTGGCCCTGAAGGAACAAAAAAGCTGTTTCCTTTAGCCTTTTTAGGACATTCCAAAGAATATAAAGTGAGATGAGAAGCGATAGAGCCGGATCCAAATAAGGATTTGGATAAAAGATCAGGACTACTGAAACGACCAACACAGCCACCCAGCCCAATACATCTTCAATCAAATGCCAGGAAATCACTTTCTCGTTGAGCGTTTTTCCTTTGCTCATTTTCCAAGCTGCATAGCCATTTACAGCCACGCCCAAAATGGCAAAATAGAGCATCCCTTTTGCATCTGAACCTTCCGGAGTTTGAAGCCGGAGAATGGCTTCTCGGATTACAAAAACAGATCCGATAATCAGAACAACTGCATTGATGAAAGCTCCAAGAAGTGAAAATCTCCGATAGCCAAATGAATAAGAATCGGTTGCTTTTTTCTTGGAAAGGTTGTCCAGATACCAAGAAGTACCCAGCGAAAGCGAATCCCCCAAATCATGCACTGCGTCGGATAAGATAGAAACGCTGTTTACATACAATCCACCGATCAGCTCAATAATGGTAAAGCCCAAATTCAGAAAGAAGGCGGTTTTTAGATTTTTTCCCGAATCGTGAGGATGAGTATGGTTGTGGGCCATTGGGATTTAGGGTAATTGCTTTTACAAAACTGGAGGCTTGCGATGCTTGGTTCCTTGCTCATAGGAATAAGTCAAACGTATCAGGGTTGGTTCTGACCACATCTTTCCAAGAAACTGCAATCCAGCCGGGAGATTCCCCGAGGGAAATCCCATCGGTACAGTGAAGGCGGGTTGGCCGGTATGTGGTGCGATGATTTGACTGTTGTCGCCCTTGTATTCTTCTTGGAATCGATCAATTCGCGCCGGTTTATTGTTCCAACTCGGATACACCAAAGCATCCAACTGTAGCGAATCCATTACTTTTTCGATCGCTTCGCGAAAGGCAATCCGTTTGAGATCTGTAAATGCGTCCCCACAATTTAGCTCGGGATTTTCGGGCAAGGTGCTTTCACGGAAACTTTCAAGCCCATCACGGGCATAGTTGGATTTGGTCCCCACACGAATGATATCGGCAATTGTTTTCATAGTGTCTCTTTTGACATAGGTCGACAAGAATGCTTCCACGTCTTGCTTAAATACTGGGCACCATTGATTTCTACGAAGTGAATCAAAGTTTTCAACCTCCACTGAATCCACGATTATGGCACCAAGTCTTTCCAAATCCTTCAAGGCCTGATTAAACAAAACCGAAATCTCAGGGTCAGTGTCATCTTCGCTAAGAGTTCGGAATACACCTATTCGGGTCCCTTTTAGCCCTTCTTTTTGAAGATATTGAGAATAGTTTTCCGGAATATTTCCACCGGAATAGCTTGTTAAGGGATCTTTTGGATCATTTCCGGCGATTACTTCCAGCACTTTGGTGGCGTCCTCGACGGTTCGGCACATGGGGCCGACTACATCATTCCTGAGGTAAAGTGGCACGATTCCTTCCCGACTCACCAATCCCAAAGTCGTTCGGAATCCCACCAAGGCATTGTGCGAAGAGGGTCCACGGATCGAATTTCCTGTATCAGTTCCCAAGCCGATAGTCCCAAAATTCGCCGCCATGGCTGCGCCCGTTCCTCCGCTTGAACCAGCTGGAACATGATCCAAATTGTAGGGATTTCGGGTGGTTCCTTCTGTAGAACTTTCCGAATGCATGGGACTAAAGGCCCATTCGGCCATGTTGGATTTCGCAATTATAATTGAACCGGCATCGACGAGTCTTTGAATGATAAAGGCATCTTCTTCCGGAAAGAAGTCAGCCAAAGCCAAAGCCCCGGCTGTGGTCGGAAGGCCTTTGGTGTTGATATTGTCTTTTACAATCAAGGGAATCCCATGAAGTGGACGGAGTTTTCCGGTTTTTTGATATTCCTCATCCAGTTTTTTGGCAATTGCCAAAGCTTCAGGATTGATGATCGTTATGGAATTTAGGGAACTGTCCATTGCTTCAATCCGATTTAGGTAGGCCTTTACCAATTCCTCTGCAGAATAATTTCCTTCGGAATAGGATTCATGGATTTCTGAGATGGTGAGTTCCTCGAGTGAAATTTCAGGGGAGGACTTATTGCTTTCGCAGGAAAGCAATATCCAGACAAAGCTCAGGATAGATAGGAGTCTATTCATTCTGGAAAATAGCAAGTTCGCCACAGCATATCAAAAGTTAGCCGAAAGGGTAAAAAGCAGAAAATTGTCTTCCGAACCTAAATTGTACCAATAGCCAGTCAATTCCAGATTCTTGAAACCTCCACCTAGCATTAATCCCCGCTGGAGATCAAGTTCACTCTGATACAACCGTGTTCTTTGGGCACTGATTCCTGTCCAAAGCCAATCCAAAGGTGAATAAGTAAGGTCAGTCCAAGTGTAAGCAAATTCATTTTCCGATTCCTGAAAATCTATGAAATATTCTGATTCGCTGTAAAACTCAAAACTTCCCAAAGTCAGCGTTGCCTCGAATCCCAGAGCGATCCCGTCTGAATTTCCAACAACTAGTCCAAGCATCGGGGTGAGGAAATATTCCAGCTTGTTTCCTCCATAAAAATTATATCCTACCCAGGTTGATAGGGTATTCAGGTCTTCGTAATTGTACCGCATTTCTAGGTGAAGATGATCCCTATCAGCGGCTAGCACTGGGAGAAAAATAAACTCCTCCGGAAGGAAGTAGAAATTCCCGTCAGCCCTGAAGTCCCATTTCTTTTCAGAACCGGTCTCCTGTCCAAAACATGTGACGGAAAGAATCAGGAAGAACAAAATCGGAAGTATAAATCTCTTTTTCATCCCCCCAAAGCCATGGTCAATGCAACCAAAAGAACTCCAATAGCCATGTAAGAAATTGCAGTCAGGAATTTTCTGAATCCTGCATAGCCAGCCAGAAAGTATCCTCCCACAAACAGCATCAGGAGGGCAATTCCGTTGGAGATACGAAGTGCGATTCCAGCATCTGTCATGATCCCAAATGGAAGAGCAATCGGAAGAGTGCAAAGAAAAACCAACAGGAATATCTGAATGGAGGCCATTATGTCTGCCCAAGTCAGCAATAAATTTGAGGAAGGAGTTTGGGATTGCTTGATCCGGTTTGTGAGAGCGTCTATGGCAGATGGATCCATCAGATTGTTGAAAAATGGAGGGATTTCGCCTTTGAGAATTTCCCTGGCAAGGGACTGCTCCTTTTCACTTTTGATTTTTTGAATAGCATGGATGGCGTGTCCCCTCTCCAGAATCAGGCTCATCAGAAACATGATGGCATCTACAAGTCCCCAGGCAAGATTGCAGCCCAAAGCGGCCCAAAGCAATTCCCGGATATCTTCTTTGGCATCTGTCCCCACACTGATGGCACCTGTAAAAGTTAGAACCATGATCAGCCCAAACAGTACCTCGGAAATCCGGTCAACCGGCGCCAGGACGGCACTTTCTTTGACAATCTGACTCCAATCTGCGGGTTTTTTCATTCAAATAAGTTCTGCAAAAAAAATGATTGCATAAAGCAACCTGACCAATGTCAGTTTATAGATCCAACCATTCTTGAAATGCGATTAGCTCATTCCCTTAATGCGATTGTGTTTTGGAATTGTATATTTAAAACGATCTACTTTAATCCATAAAATTTTTACCCAAACCTAACCTATTCCCTATGTCTTCCCGTCGCGATTTCATCAAGCAGACAGGCCTCGCCGTTTCAGTTGCCGGTCTCGGACTTTCCGGTTTCAGCTTTCCAAAAGCAAAATATAAGATGGGCCTTCAGCTTTTTACCATCAGGCAACCCATGGCTGAAGATCCCATAAAAACACTGAAAACCATTTCCGGTTTTGGCTATCAGGATACCGAAATCTACGGATATGACGGCCCTGCAAATAGTTTTTATGGAATGCCTGCAGCCGATTTCAAAAAAGTACTGGAGGACAATTCCCTGGAAAGTACAAGCGGGCACTATGATTTCATCAAATACTTCAATGGTCCGGACGAAGAGCTCCTGCGCTACACTGATCAATGTATCGTGGGAGCTCACGCACTTGGCCAAAAGTACATCACCTGGCCTTGGCTGGACCCTGCATCCCGCTCGATTGAGAAGTTTAAACTCCTGACTGAAAAGCTGAACACAATCGGTGAGCGTGTGGCTAAGGCCAAGCTGGGTTTCGCCTATCACAATCATGATTTTGAATTTGTGGATCACAACGGTGAAAACGGCTACGATCTCATCCTACAGAATACTGATCCTGACCTGGTCAAGCTCCAGATCGATCTCTATTGGGTGGCTCACAGCTCTCCGCTATCAGCACATGAGCTTTTCCAGAAAGCTCCCGGACGGTATGTGATGTGGCACA
>DATIAI010000435.1:0-2814 GCA_035458065.1 Algoriphagus sp.
AAGGAACTGACTGCCGATGCAGACATGACTGCGGAAAAAGTTTTGGATAACTACCTAACGGCAATCGGTGGAGCTGATAAAGTAAAGGCAATCAAAACAGCCAAAATCTCCATGGATGCCGATGTCATGGGTACACCTTTGAACCTTGCTTTTGTCTATGATTCTCAAAATGGGAGATATGGTCAGAAGCTTTCAGTGGGTGGAAATGTGATGCAGAAGACCACTTTGGCAGATGGAAAAGGTTCAATGTCAGTTCAGGGACAGTCCATGGAAATGAACGAAGCCCAGCTGGCCGAAGCCAAATTGAATTCATTTCTGTTTCCTGAAGCAGTTTATCAGGAGAATGGATATACCCTCACCTTCGACGGGTTGAAGGATGTGGATGGCACCCCCGCGTACAAAGTGATAATTGCGTCAGCTACTGGAGCCAAATTGACCAATTATTATGCTCAGGACACAGGTTTGAAAATCAAGTACGAAAATCCGGCTTCGGGTGACACCTTCTATTCTGACTATCAGGTCAAAGATGGCGTTTTGCTACCCATGGCCTGGACCATCAAGTCTCCGGCGATTCCTGTTCCTTTGGAAGCCAAGGTGACTTCGATGGAATTGAATGTACCAGTCACTGATGAGGATATAAATTAATCAATATTAAAGGAGGAGTAATCCTCCTTTTTTACTTTAATCTTTTTAAATAAAACACAACAATCAATTATGAAAATCAAATCAATTTTAGTCTCTGCCTTATTGGTTGCGGCCGTACAGGCAGAGCTTTTCGCAGAAAAAATCATTCAAACGGAGGTGCATCAGAAAGTTGATGCAAATGATCCGGAGGCAATTATAGCCGGATATATCAAAGCCGTCGGAGGTGAAGCAAAGGTGAAAAGTATCAAAAATGCCAGTATGACTGCCGAGGCAAACTTTCAGGGACAAGTCATCGAAATCAAAACCATTGCAGATTCCGAAAACACTAGAATGATGCAATCCACTTCAGTTGGAGGCAATGTGATGCAAAAAACTTTGCTCGTCGGTGGCAAGGGGCAAATGGTGATGATGGGGCAAGTTCAGGAACTCCCTGAAGAAACTGCTGCCATGTTAAAACCACAAACCTATGTTTTCCCTGAACAATTTTATTCAGAGATGGGATTTACACTGGAGTTTTTGGGCACTGAAGAAGTAGATGGGCAGCAAGCCAACAAACTTGGAGTTACTGCGTCAAACGGAATGGTGACCAATGAATATTATTCCGTCGAAAACGGTTTGAAGTTAAAAACCAGCTCTGAGGCAACCGGTGAAATATCCTATTCCGACTATCAGGAAATTGACGGGGTCATGTTTCCGATGCTTCTGACGATCAAAAACCCCATGCTTCCAACAGCTTTGGAAGCCAAAATGATTTCAGTGAAATTCAATCAGACTTTATCGGATTCTGACTTTCAATAATTGAATTCAGGGTATAATTGTTAAGAGGCCTCCTAAGTTTGGAGGCCTTTTTCATGCCATCCACTTTTCTGAAAGCGAATTGACCTCCTTCAGTAATAGCTGATAAACCGGAAAGAAATTGCCGTTTTCTTGATAGACTTCCAATTCTAAAAATCTACCATAGCGGTCAATCTGAAGTTTCAATGGATTTGAATCCATAGGTTTTTCAATTGGCCAATTCAAAATCCGGTCATTTTTCATTAGGATAAAAACGGCTTTGGAATCTGGATGAAGTTGGGTGATTTCACCCTCTGAATTTGTCCGGATACCTAATTGATGTAAAAGCCAATCTTCCCCAAAAGTCTCCTGCATCTCAATTCCAATTTCATAAAGAAGCGATTCAAGCTGTGGGAAAATGTTTTGGTTTCCATTAACGAAGGCAAGGAAAAATTGCCGGATTTCAGTTTTGTCATCAAATTCCTCAAAAATCGAATCTTCAAAATCCCGCAATTCATAGCCTTTAAATGGCTTGCCGAATTTCTCCCACAGCTTTTTCATTACCATTGCCAAAGAACTTCCGTTTTTCAGCAGCAAAACATCCAGACAAATGGCCAGCAATGCCCCTCTGGTGTAGATGTTGACTTTGCGGTCAGGGATCCCAGGCACATAGCCATCCAACCAGAGATCGAAGGAAGATTCTTGGATGGTGTAATTTTTCCATCCAAAGATAGCGGCTTCTCGGGCGATGATTTTCTCAAAATGCTTTAGGTAGATGGGGAGATCGTACACTCCCGACTTGAGAAGATACAGATCTCCCATATAGGTAGTGACTCCTTCCAAGATCAGTCCGGCTTGTGTGTAGGTTTCTTTCGAAAAATCATAAGGCAAAAGCTCCTTTGGACGTATCCGGCAGACATTCCACGAGTGATAGAGTTCATGGCAGCTGATACCAAGCATTTCCTCCATTTGGGTTGGATCCTGAAGACTTTCCGCTGGTCCGAAAGTGATCACAGTTCCTCGTCGGTGCTCCACTCCATGGTAATGAGGATAGGGAAGAAACTGGAAAATAAAGTGGTATTCTTCCTCAGGAAATTCTCCAAAATCCCTGATTAACTTTTCTGAAAAGGCTGTGAATCGATTAAGAAATAAGCTTTGTTCAAAATGAACTTCACCGTGGATCCAGATGTGAAAGTTGGTTTTCTCTATCTCATATTCCCAATGAATCAGATTCTTGGCGGCCAGAATCGTCGAATCAGCAAGGATTTGGAAGTTTTCAGCGAGCCACATTGAAGCCCTAATTGGGATCAGTGTGGATATTTGTTGGGGGAATTCAGGCAGGTTGAGAGATATTTCGATTTTTTCATTGCTTTTACCCAAAACCTCAAAACAACA
>DATIAI010000436.1:0-2170 GCA_035458065.1 Algoriphagus sp.
GGTTTGATCGTTTTCATCCCAAGTAGGCAAGCCAACCTTGAGAATATTTTGATACATCTTCTCAGCAATCACCTTATTAAAGTGTCTTGGCCAAGCGGTCCCCACAACTTTCGAAGTCATGGTAGTACCGGTCATCAAAGCCGCACCCTTAGCAATATCATTTGCCTGCTCGTACATTTCCATGATCCCATCATACTTCACATCCCGGAAATAGTACCAAATAGAGGCTTTGGACGGCACCACATTCGGTTGATCTCCCCCATCGGTGATTACCGAGTGAGATCTTTTCAGAGGATGCAAATGCTCCCGCTTGTAATTCCAGCCGATGTTCATCAATTCGGTCGCATCCGCTGCGCTCTTCCCCCTCCAAGGGGCTCCGGCAGAGTGCGCTGCATCTCCTGAAAAAGTATATTCCACAGAAATCAATCCCGTCCCGGAAGCTTGACCATAACTTACTCCAAGGTTATTTGCCACATGAGTAAAAATACAGATATCCACCCCTTCAAATTTTCCATCCCGTGTAAACCAAGCCTTCGCAGCAACTAATTCCTCAGCGATTCCCGGCCATAGGATCAAAGTCCCTCCGATATTTTCCCTCTCCATAATCTGCTTCACAGCCAAAGCAGCAGTGATATTCAGCGGTATCCCTGCATTGTGTCCTTCTCCGTGTCCAGGGGCTCCCTCCACCATAGGTTTGTGGTATGCAACTCCTGGATATTGGGAAGCTTTCGGGATGTTATCTACATCCGAACCCAAAGCAATCACCGGTCCCTCCCCGTTTTTCCAAGTGGCAAACCACGCAGTAGGAATTCCAGAAACTCCGTGTTCGATGGTAAAGCCATTTTGTTCAAGTATTCCGGTCAGGTATTTTGAGGATTCGATTTCCTGAAAGCCAAGCTCTGCAAAGCTGAAAATCTTGTCCACCATTACCTGACTCTGCTTGTGATTTGCTTGGACAATTTGTGCTGCCTCAGCCTTTAGAGCTTCGATTTGTTTGGGGTTATATTTTTTTTGCGCCAAAGCCGAAACGCCTAAACTCCCGGCCAGGAGCATACTCAACAGTAGTTTCTTTTGCATAAGGTTGTGGTTTTTGGTTTGAGGGAAAATACTAAAAAGCGGAGAGTCCTTAAAATAAACTTGACCAAAGGAAAGAAACCTAGGCTGAGAGGAATTGGAAAATTGATTACCAAACCCGCCTGATTTTTCTATTTTTGCAGGCGTTTAGCTTAAAATTCAATAATATTTCAATTATGGCGGAGTACAACTTCAGGGAAATCGAGCAAAAGTGGCAAGGCTACTGGAAGGAAAAAGGAACTTTCAAAGCAGAAGTGGACCTCAACCGACCAAAGTTTTATTCCCTGGATATGTTCCCCTATCCGTCCGGTGCAGGGTTGCACGTAGGCCATCCGCTTGGGTACATCGCTTCGGATATCGTCTCCCGTTTCAAGATGCTCAAAGGCTTCAATGTCCTGCACCCCATGGGTTATGATTCCTTTGGCTTGCCAGCTGAGCAATATGCTATCCAAACCGGACAGCATCCAGCCATCACCACAGAGCAAAACATTGCCCGATACACTGAGCAGCTGAAAAATATCGGTTTTGCTTTTGATTGGGACCGTGAAGTTCGCACTTCTGATCCAGCATACTATAAATGGACTCAGTGGATTTTTATGCAGCTTTTCAAAAGCTATTACGACTTGGATGCAGACAAAGCATTATCCATTGATTCTCTGATTTCCCGATTTGAAAATGATGGAAATGCTAAAGTCAAAGCTGTATGCGATGACGATACACCGACTTTTAGCGCAGCAGATTGGAATGCCTTTTCTGAAAAAGAAAGGCAGGAAATGCTTCTAAAATACCGTTTGACCTTCCTTGCTGAAACCACCGTAAACTGGTGTGCTGCTTTGGGAACAGTACTTTCCAATGACGAAGTGAAGGACGGCTTCTCCGAAAGAGGTGGGCATCCAGTCGAGCGCAAGAAAATGATGCAGTGGTCTATGCGGATCACGGCCTATGCCGATCGCTTGCTTCAGGGTTTGGAAAAAGTGGATTGGTCTGAACCCATAAAGGAAATGCAGCGAAACTGGATCGGGAAATCGATTGGTGCAGAGGTGCTTTTTGATGTCAAAGGATCTGACAAAAAAATCAAGGTCTTCACCACCCGGGT
>DATIAI010000437.1:0-8916 GCA_035458065.1 Algoriphagus sp.
TGTTGGATTATTCCCCAAGGCATGATGATCATTCCTGCCATGGTGAGCAATAAAATGAATCCATGAGATTTGGAAATTTTCACTGGTTTAAAGTCATCCAGCTCAAGGGCAGATAGTTTGGATTTTCCCCAACGGATATGAAAACCTGTCCAAATGGCAAATACCAGAACACAGAAAATCAATCTGTAAGCAAGGCCCTGAGCAAAATCTACCTCAGCGATTTTTTGTGCGAGCAAAGATCCAAAGGGATTGATGGGGGAAAAAGACGCTCCCGCAATTGCGGATCCCAACGAAAGTGCAATGGTCGCTCGGAGGTCGTAATTGATTTTTTTCGCAAGAAGCGCGAGGATCGGAACCATGGCGATGATTTCTTCCTGCATTCCAAAACTCGCTCCACCCAAAAAGAAAAAACAACTGAAAATCACCAGTAAAAGTGATTGGGTATTTCGGAAGCGGTAAACCAATGCCTCAATCCCAACCTGCAGCGCTCCTGTTTTTTCGATCACATAAAATGCTCCCCCGATCAAAAGGATCAAAACAATGATGTCTGCACCTAGAATTAGCCCTTCAGGAATTGCCAAAACTGTTTCAAAAAGGCTTGTATTTTTATCCTCTGTCAGCTGAAAGCTTCCTGGCACAACAATATCTCTGCCTGTCTTTTCATCCAAAACCCGTTCAAAGCTTCCTGAGGGGATGATAAATGTTGCAAGAGCTGCCAGAATAATAAAGCCCAGCAAAATGATCATCGGATGGGGAAATGAAAGCTTCATTTATTGTTTTGTGGGGTTTAGGATTTTTAAAATTCTTTCCGCGATTTGTTCCCGAAAGTCATGCTTATCCCGGGCATTGGTTACTAAGAAAAAGGCAATTTCCAATTCAGGTGAATAAAGGACAAGAGAACTGAATCCGCCTTGCTCGCCGAAGTGACCAATATAATTAGTGTTATTGAGAATGATTTTCTGGAATCCGGCAGGGGAGTCAGATTCCTTTTGTAGCCAATCCAGCTCTTCTCCAAAAGTCCCCATATTTCCTCTGCTTAGGTGGAGCAGTGCCTTGGAAAGATCCGTTGGACTTGTTACCAAACCGGAGGAGGGTGAAGGGTATCGCTCCAATTTCAACTTTGTAGGCTCAATTCTTTTCCAAAGAAAGGTCTGTTTGTACCCAGAGACTGATGCAGTTTCGGAAGGTCTCGACGTGGAGAAATAGCTATTTTCCATTCCCGCCACAGTCAAAGTCTTTTCTAAAATCAGATTTTCAAAGGGTGTATTGGTGCAGATTTCTAAAAGGTATCCGACCAAATCAAAATTGGCATCTGCATAATGGAACCCAATATTTTCCAA
Organism: Algoriphagus sp.; assembly: GCA_035458065.1. Lineage (GTDB taxonomy): Bacteria > Bacteroidota > Bacteroidia > Cytophagales > Cyclobacteriaceae > Algoriphagus. The sequence goes on from DATIAI010000437.1 coordinate 1,341, forward strand.
ATCAGGTGACTTCAGATTTCCTGGAATGTTGCTGAGAACTCGGTTTTCTTCACTGGTTAAAATATCCCTTAATCTTCGACTGTCAGAAATTCCTGAAGTATGGTCCAGCAAGTCACGTAGGGAAATATCGTTGAATTCAACAGGAAGTTTATTGTCCTTCGGCAAAAGGGAATTGAATGAGGTATCTATTGAAATTCCATTCTCCAAAGCAAAATTAGCAAGACAGATGGCTGTGAAAAGCTTTGAAACTGAAGCTACCGGAATCGTACTTTGAAGCGACATGCTGTCCTTGGTCATCAGATTTTCAAATCCAAAAGCTTTGAGATAGGTCACTTTTTCATCCTCAATTATCCCAACCGCCAAGCCTGGAATCAAAAACTCACTGAGACTTTGGACCAAAAGAGAATCTACTCTTTCCTCTCTTGTTTCTGGATTTGAGATCGGAGTGATCCTTATTTTGGGATAGCTTCTCCACCATTCCCAACCCAAAAAAAGCAGCAGCCAGAATGCCACACCCAAAATGGAATATTTGATTTTCCAGTTCATAGCAAATCAACGGGTGGTGGTCAGGGGGTTTTGAATCGAAATCGGATTTTTTGAAATGTAATTTCTTGGAAGTTCCTTTTTGAGTGCTTTCACAAACAGATGAAAATCCACGGTAATGGTATGTCGTGGTGAATTTACCTGTTTGTAATGCGGGTGGGTGATTTCTTTTTCAGCCAGCTTCTGAATGTTGCCGGGTCGCTTCCAATTTCCGGTCAGTTCTTGTGCCATTAGCTTGCTTTGCAGTTCTGCCCCTGGCCAGATACATCCCAAGGGTTGAAACATCCCGATGAAGTATAGATTTTGGAATTTGGGATGGAACATTTTTAGATAAAGCGGCACCGGTCCCTGAGAATAATCGATAAAATTTTTGTCAAAAAAAGGATGGCTAAGCCAATAACCTGTGCAGGCGATAATGGCGTCATATTCTTCTTCTTTTCCATCTTCAAAAATCACCTTTTTTCCTTCAAACCGCCTGATGTCCAATCGCGGTTTCACTTTGCCGTGGCGGATTTTGTGCAAAAGTTCATCATTGATGGTGGGATGAGTGGATCCAAAAGGATCCGTGATGGGCCTAAGTCCATACATTTCATTGCTCCCCAACATGATTTTAAGAAGCAGTTGATTCAAAAAACTCCGGATTTTGATCGGCAACCATTTGGTTTGCTCGGCGACTTTATCCGAAGGTTTTCCAAAGAAGAATTTAGGTACAATCCGATAACCTCTTCGCCAGCTTATCGCTGTCATGGCCGAAACCCTACTGGTTTCTACAGCCACATCGCAGGCTGAATTTCCTCCACCTATTACCAAAACCCGCTTTCCGGAGAATGGATTAGCTTTTTTGAAATTATGTGAATGGATAAACTCACCCGTAAATTTTCCCGGATAATCCGGAAATCTGGGTTTCCAATGATGACCATTTGAAACTACCAGATGGGTAAATTGGTCCGTGGTTTCAATTCCGTCTTTCTCCGTTGTGACCAACCAGGTGTGTTGATCCACCCATTGACAATGGATTACAAGGGTTCCAAAACGGATGTGCGGATATAGGTTGAATTTGGAAGCATATGCCTGAAAATACCTCCTCAGCTCATAATGAGAGGGATAGTCTGCCGCTTCCGGGTCAAAATCATCAAATGTGAAATCCTCATATTGAGAAAGAGTCTTAGAAGAAATGATATGGGTAGTCTCGAAAACGCTGGAGTGGCTTTCGTTTTCGGAATAAATCCAGTTGCCTCCCACATCGGAGTTTCGGTCAAAAGCCACAACTTCAAGACCCTGATCTAACAGGTTTTTTAGAGCTGTGATACCAGAGGGACCCGTGCCTATAATGGCAATTTTTTGCTTCATTGAGTATTATAGGTGGACCTATTGGTTTTTGCCAATAGGTTATTTTTGTCATTTTTAATTTCCCTAAACATTACTTTGAAACATACCGAAACCTTTCAAATTCTCGTTTGCAGGCCTCTTTTTTACCCTAAGGATAAATAGATTGCCCGGAGTTTAAGCTTTAAGTAGATTAAAAATTTTACTAGATTAACCGATTCTTAAATAATAGAAATCTACTCTGATTTTACTTTACAATCAGTTTCTTAAGGTAAAAGAAAATTTTCAATAGTAAGTGGGATAAAAATTCAGTTGATAAAAATTGGAAGCCAACTCCTTTCTTCAAATTCAGGATTTGAGAAGGATTTCTTCCAATAGTTTCATTCCTACAGTTGCTTTTTCCTGAATAAAATAAACATCATTTTTTAGTCTGATTTCAGGCGCTTGTGGATCAATCAGGAATTTTTTAGCCGATGGAGGCACATAATCTATCAAACTTGCTGCGGGGTATACTTGCATGGAAGTCCCTAAAATGAGGAAAATATCTGCTGTTCTTGTTATTTCCATTGCAGGTACCATCATGGGAACAGGTTCTCCAAACCAGACAATAAATGGGCGAAGCTGACTTCCTTTTTCACATTTATCACCCGGCTTTATTTCCCAGTGATCCATTGGATAGACTAGGCTTGGATCGAGTGAACTTTGGGATTTTGAAAGTTCACCATGCAGGTGGAGAACTTTACTGGACCCTGCCCGCTCGTGGAGGTCATCGACATTTTGAGTGATGATTTGAACATCAAAATGACTTTCCAATTTTGCCAGGGAAATATGGGCCTCATTGGGATGACATTCCCTTGCCTGCTTTCTTCTGTGGTTGTAGAAATCCAAAACCAAGTCCCTGTTTCTCCTCCAGCCTTCAGGTGAAGCAACATCCATGATGTCATGGTTTTCCCAGAGTCCATTGCTGTCCCTGAAAGTCCGAATGCCGCTTTCTGCAGATACTCCGGCACCTGTCAGAACCACTAACTTTTGCATTGATAGCAATTAAAAAGGTGTTAAAAATTAGCCTAATTCAAAGCAAACTCCCCAAGATTAAATTATCAAAATTTAATCTTTTTAAAAGGATAGGATTGAAATAATTTGAGATTAATTTTTACTAAAAACCTAAAATATGATCCCTTGTATTGAATAAAATGTAAAAAAATAGTCTATTTTGTATTGTGCGCAAATTGGAAAAACTTTTAGATAAACTTAAACCAATTATAATCACATGAAGCAAAAACTACTTACCGTATTGCTTGGATTTTTCCTGATTTCAGGATCGGTTCAGGCACAAGAGAGGTCGGTGACGGGTACTGTGATTTCCGGCGAAGATAATTTACCGATGCCGGGTGTTAATGTTTTCGTCAAATCCGATCCTAACAAAGGTACCATCACAGATGTGGATGGTAAATTCGCCTTGCAGGCAGTTCCAGAGGATATTTTGATATTTTCTTTCGTGGGATTTCTTACACAGGAAGTATTGGTCGGCAACAGATCAGTAATAGATCTTACCCTGGAAGTGGATGAAACAACTCTTGGGGAAATTTTGGTGGTTGGGTATGGTACGACCAACAAAAGAGATCTGACCGGGTCTGTGGGTTCTGTAAAAGGAGAGGAAATAGCACGACTCCCCATGGCTTCTCTGGACAATGCGCTACAGGGAAGAGCTGCGGGGGTGTTTGTAGCATCCCCTTCAGGCACTCCCGGTGCAGGAATCACTATGCAAATCAGAGGGAATACCTCTCTTTCGGCCTCCAGCGAGCCTTTGTATGTGATAGATGGTATTCCGATTATTTCTGAAGATCTATCCGGACTTTTCTCAGGTGGTCAGGCGACCAACTCCCTGGCCGATATCAATCCAGGAGACATTGAGTCCATCGAAATCCTAAAAGATGCTTCCGCAACGGCAATTTATGGTTCACGCGGTGCAAACGGTGTTGTTCTGATTACAACCAAAAGAGGGAAATCCGGAGAGGCAAGAATTGAAATCAACGGTTTCTATGGAATGCAAAGCATTACCAATGAAATCGAAATGCATTCCTCTCAGGAATATCTGGAACTGATGAACGATGCCATCCGCCAGGATATCCGAGCCGGTGAGGAATATGACTTTGAAAACATAACTGATGTGTGGGGCTTTGATCCGGCTGATCCCGATTTGCAAAACACGAATTGGTATGATGCGATTTTTAGAAATGCTCCGATACAGAGTTATGATATATCTGCCTCAGGGGGAACAGATAATACCCAGTACTATACTTCTTTAGCCTATTTTAATCAGGAAGGTGTTCAACTCGGGACTGGATTTGAGCGAATTTCAGGGAGGGTTAATTTGGATACCAGAGTCAATAGCTGGCTGAAGGTTGGGACAAATTTAAACCTCAGCAGGACTGTGCAAGACCGAACCATCAATGATAACTCCCTTTACGGTGTAGTCATCAATGCAATTGCCGGAGATCCTTTGATGCCGGTATATGAGGAAGACGGAAGCTACGCCGATCCATTCAATTACTTCGGATGGTGGATGTTGGACAATCCCGTCTTAATCGCAAATGAATATTACCGCTTCACCCGAACTGTTAGAAGTTTGGGAACGGTCTATGGTGAAGCTACTTTGACGGAGGGATTGACCATGAGAGGTTCTCTTTCCATAGATTATACCAATTTGGATGATGAATCCTACACTCCGATTATTTCCCGGGAATCCCAAAATGCGAATTACAATGGCTTGGGTACTTATGGTTCGACTCAGGATTTTACCTGGCTGGCAGAAAATTACCTGACTTATACCAAGGATTTCGGAGAAATGCACTCGCTGACCGCTGTGCTTGGCTTGTCTTATCAGGAGTCAAACCGGAAGTTTGCGGATATCACAGCCCAGGGTTATCCCAATGATCAATTCACCAACCTAGCAGTAGCGTCTAAAGTTACCGCAGGATCTACCAACGGAACCAATTGGGGTTTGGCCTCATATTTTGCAAGAGCTAATTATTCTTATGCGGGCAAATACCTATTCACTTTTACCGGTAGGGCAGATGGATCCTCCAGATTTGGAGAAAATTTCCGTTTCGGGTTTTTCCCATCAGGTTCGGTTGCATGGAGGATGGGGGATGAGGAATTTATGCAATCTCAAGATCTGATTTCAGATTTGAAACTGAGGGCATCTTATGGGATTACAGGAAATCAGGACGGAATCGGAAATTTTGCATCAAGAGGACTGTTTGGAGTTGCCGCCTACAGACAAAATCCAGGATTGATTCCTACTCAATTGAGCAACAGTAACCTGTCTTGGGAAAGTACCTCCCAATTTGACTTTGGGGTCGATATGGGATTCTGGGAAGATCGCATCACACTTTCTGCCGACTACTTTATAAAGACAACCGATGATTTACTCTTAAACAGACTTGTTCCGGGGATTTCCGGGTTTACTACAGTAACTGAAAACATCGGCAAGATCGAAAACAAGGGAGTTGAACTGACAATCGGTGGAGTAATCCTGGAAGGTCCAGTAGCATGGAACAGTTCTTTTAATATTTCACAGGTGAAAAATAAAGTGCTGGAACTCGAAGTGGATGAGCAGATTGTCAATGATTCACACATTCTAGCTGTGGGACAACCAATCGGTACATTTTATCTGATCGACCATGAAGGAGTGGATCCTGAGACTGGCAACATGAGATGGATAGATGTCAACGAGGACGGTGCGATCAATTCTGCTGACCGTCGGATTGTCGGAGATGCACAACCGGATTTTTATGGAGGTTGGAATAATAACCTGAGCTATAAAGGATTTGATTTGGGGATCTTCTTTCAGTTTGTGGTAGGAAATAAAATTTTTAACCATAGCCGTTCTTCCTATGAAAACTTGGGCTGGTCACGCATTGGTACTGGATTTCCACTTCCCGATGGAAACAACCACAAACTGGTGGATGAAAGATGGATGGAGCCGGGAGATGATGCGGAAATTCCCAGAGCTTCATTGAATTCTGATAATTGGAGGGAATTTTCTACCAGATGGCTGGAAGACGGGTCATTCCTGAGGCTTAAAACATTGACTTTGGGTTATAATTTTTCACCTGAAATAGTCGAAAGAATTGGCCTGAGTAAACTCAGGGTATATGTACAGGGTCAAAATCTTTGGACCTTGACCAATTACACAGGTTTGGATCCTGAGGTTAACCAGGATGCAAGAAATCCTCAAGCAGCAGGTTCAGATTTCGGAACCTATCCACAGACCAAAAGCTTTTCGGTCGGTTTCAACATTGGACTTTAATCTGAAGAAATCATGAAATCGAGCATGTCCATGAAAGTCACACAGAAGTATTATTGTCAGTCATGCGAGATTCCATCTGACCATTAAAAATAAAACTATAAACAGATGAAAAAAATAGTTTCAATTTTCGCATTGATGCTTGGCTTAGGAGCATGTAATGTACTAGAACAAGAACCGCAAAGCTCATTGGATGCAGGTGAAGTATTGGTAGATGGAGCATCGGCAAATGCGATTCTCAACGGGATCTACAGCGCAATGGGAGATGATTACTACTACGGGGTAGAGTATGTGCTCAATATAGATTTGATTGCTGACAACTCCATTTTTCAGGGATTTTATGATTCCCAATTGGAGATTGACCAGAAGTCAGTTCCATTTACGAATCTTTTTGTGACTGAGGCCTGGCCTGTAATTTATCGGGTGATCAATATGACCAACTTATTGATTGAGGGAGTTCCAGGGTTGGATGACCCAAATTTCAGCAATCAGGAAGATGTCCTTGGGCAGGCTCATGGGTTGAGAGCTTTGGCTTATTTTGATCTGCTCAGAATATATGGTGAGCACTTTATTCCTACTTCCGAATATGGTCTTCCTCTTCTTCTCCAGCCAATTCCGGACAATGATTTCAATCAAATCCCGGCAATTTCAAGAAGTTCCGTAGCTGAAACTTATGCTCAGATCAATGAAGACCTCGATTTGGCTCTATCATTTCTGACAGATTCCTTTGATCAGGGTACGATGAATTATTATGCAGCTTTGGCATTGAGAGCGCGGGTAGCATTGTACCAAAAAAACTATGCCGTGGCGAAAGCCGCTGCTGATGAGATTATCAATGAAGGTGGATTTGAGCTATTGGAGAATTTGGACGATTTGTATAACACCACTGAGGTCACAGCAGAGACCATTTTCGATTTGGAATTCAATGATCAGGATCAAAGCTCATTCAATAGCTATACTATTCGTCGGGATGAATATAACCTGGATGAGGATTTGATTGAAGCAACCGAAGATGGGGACGAGCGGGCCAACTTTTACGGTTTTTCCAGAAATGCCAACCGTACACTGAAATACACCGATGGAACCAACGCGAACAATACCAAGGTATTTCGGCTAGCAGAGATCTATCTGATCCGGGCAGAAGCCGCTGTGATGCTTTCAGGAAATCCAGCCAGTGGCTTGGCTGATATCAATATTATCCGCGAAAGAGCAGGCCTTGATCCGATACCCAGCCTGCCTAACATGGACGCCTTCGTCAATGCACTGCTTCAGGAAAGAAGAATTGAACTTTCATTCGAAGGTCACCGATTCTTTGATTTGGTTAGGTTCAATAAAACGGGAGATGTGCTGGGAATGCCTGATTTTAGAAAGATTTTCCCAATCCCAAGGAATGAA
>DATIAI010000438.1:0-2196 GCA_035458065.1 Algoriphagus sp.
CTTGAATTTCATTCCGTTTTTTTCCATGGGGCAAAAGTAAAATAATAAATGTTTTATTCGGTTTCGGATGAGAAATACAGAAGGAAAAATTACTATCACGATGAAAGTGACGAGAATTGCGATTTCGGATGTGGGATTTCGGATGTGCGATTTCGGATGTGGGATTTCGAATGTCGGAATTGCGATTTCGGATTTGTCAAATGTTGAGATGGGAAGTCGTGGCTTGAAGATGTCTTAGTGGATTGTAATCCAAAATGGCGCTGGCCAACTCCCCCTTTAATTTCTGATTTAGACTGGAGCAGGATTTTAGATAAAGGGGGTAGGGGGATTTGTAGATAAGGTAAAAAAGTGCCGATTTTTAATTTCGGATTTTGGATGTGGGATTTCGGATGTTCTAAGGTTGTCAACCTTCTACCAATTTCTAGATAAAATTTTATTTCCAGCGCTACCTTTTTCTTTTACGACTGCCTATAAATCAATGGCTTTGCAACGGCAATTTTCTAGGAATTTCCCCTGTCTTCTTCGTATCTTTTTTCCTTGTTTGGTTGGTTACTGCAGGCGCTTTTTTTCTTAGGCTTATTTTTAACCCTTTTGGCAATGAAACTTCACCCTTTGATTCCCAAGTATTGGTTTTGTATGACTCTGCTGGGCTGGTCCTGTGGCCTTTTCAGCTGTGTCAATTTGAAGACCGTCCGTGAGTTTACGGAGACTTCACTGGTCAGCATCAAGAATTTTGAACAGATCGATTATACATTTTTGGATCACTGCATGGATCGGTGCGAAGCCGAGGCTATCGGAAAATTCGAATTCAATCGGGAATTGGAATGTGACTGCGATTTATTTGTGGAGGCTGACAGCGTAACTCAGATCATGTACCAGGCGATCGGAGGGTATTTTGAAAACTTGGGGAATCTTTCTCAAAATGAACTGACGGAATACAGTACCGACGCTGTGGTCAATTCCATGACTGCCCAGGAATTGGGGCCACTTGCGATCGATGCAAACTTAGCCACAGCCTATTCCGCCCTTTCCAATATCATGTTGAGAGGAACCACTGATTTCTACCGAAAAAGGAAAATCGCAGGATACATTGAAGATGCCAACGAACCCCTCCAAGTCTTGCTGAAATCATTTCAGCAGATTGTCCGCACCAATCTCAAAGGCGAATTGAGGTTTAAAAAAGAGCGATTGTACACCTATTATATGGATATGAAAATGAACAATACGCTCCAGTCTGACTACGAACGGGGCAAGGCGACGGCCGACTATTACCAGGCAATCGAAGACATTCAATTGAAGGAAAAGCAAATGGATCTTTTTGCCGAAGCACTTGCAGAAATCGCTAAGGGACATCAGGTTTTGTACGACAAACGGAATAAGCTTTCTGTCAAGAATCTTGCTTTTTCTTTGCTGGGCTACTCCAACCAAGTCAAGATTTTGGTATCCGAATTCAACAAACTTAATCAGTAATCACTATGGCTAATTTGACTTCTGAACAAGCAAATCAATTATCTGAAGATTTTTTATATCTGGGTATGGCCATCGGGGATTTCAGGTACGAAAACTGGAGCCGCCTCACAATAGAGGAAAATAAGGAGCTAAGTGACATGCAAGCTGCGATTTATCGCTGTGGAGAAGATATTCTCGCCTTTTCGACTACGCTGGTGATGGATGAAGTGTCGGAGTCACTCGCCAAGATCAGTACCATCACTAAGGAAATAAAAGGAACCATCAAAACACTCAAATCCATCCAGAAAGGATTGGATGCGGCATCAGGAATATTGATTCTGGGAGCATCCATTTTAAAAAGGGACCCGATGGCAATAGGAAATTCAATCAAGGACCTTTTTATGACCTGGAAGGGAAGTCCTGAATGATTTGGACCAAGCCCAATTCCCCTTATTCGAGCGTTGGATTGCAAAAAGAAAACGCACCCTAAGCCTCCATTCTTCATTTCCTTCACTCCAGACACCAAGCACTTTTGCAGTGCTTTTTCCAAGCATGTTGAATTTATTCAGAATAAAAATTGGGCATGGTGTCATTTCCTATGGTCATAGTAAGTTTATAAACACCTTTGGATATAAGACTAAAATGAATTTCGTTTCGGAAAAAAGTTAAAAAAAAACATGGTTATGTGAAAGATTATTTGCTTAGCTTGGCATAAGGATCTAAATTAGAATTCATTACTTCTAGTGC
>DATIAI010000439.1:0-2732 GCA_035458065.1 Algoriphagus sp.
TGCTTGAGCTATTTGAATTGGAAAGTTGCCTGAGCAAAATCAATCTTTTTCCGACTCCTTTCCAGAGGTATTTACCAAAATAGAAGGCGGCTATCGGAAGAGGGATTTTTTCAATTTCAGTAAGTACTTTCCACAGATCTGCCGCATTTCCCAAAAATGAGGTGGATTGAGATCCCTGCCTGAATCGGTAATTTGAAAGTGGTTGGTTAATCCCTTTTGCTTTAAATCCCTGCTTTAGAATCCATAGATGAAATACATAGTCTTCAGCTTTGACCACCTTGGCTTCCACTATCGGCACATTGACTTTGTCCCTATCTATCATTATGGTAATGATGGAAAATGCAGGGTTTCCGAGTAATTGGCGGTAGCTGACTTCTTCTTGAAAAGGAACATTGCTTTTACCCATAAAATGGCCTGCTTCAGTGATTCTTTGAAACATGGTAAATGAAACCGGTACGTTCCCTTCCAACATGAACTCCAATTGAGTTTTCAGTTTTTCTGGTTCATATGTATCATCCGAATCCAGGAAACAAATGAATCTACCCTTGGCATTTTTTATGCCTTCATTTCTAGCTGTTAGTGCACCGCTGTTTTGGGAAAGAGTAATAACCTTTATCCTGGTGTCAAGTTGTGCAAAGGAGTTACACACTTCAACTGATTTGTCTCTAGAGCAATCGTCAATCAGGAGAAGTTCCCAATTAGAATAGGTTTGATTTTGAACCGATTCAATAGTCATCCCAACATATTTTTCGGTATTGAATACTGGAACAATTATTGAAATCAAGGGAAATTGACTCATTTTATTTTTCGGTATTCAAGTTTATTTTCACAAAATCAGAAAACTTTTTGCTCCAAAATTGAAGTGAATTTTCTTGAAATTCTTCGCTAAGATTTCTACTTATTTTAGAATAAAGGTCCAAGTCCGAAGTTAGCCTGAGCGCCGCCTCAGCCAATTGGGCAGGGTTGCCAGGTTTTACAAAGAGGCAGGTTTGTTCATGTTTAAGTTCATTGGCGATGCCTCCCACTTCAGTAGAAACAACCGGCAAGGCAAATGCTCTGGCTTCATTGACGATTTTTGGAAGTCCCTCACTAAAGGAAGAAATCATGAGTATGTCATGATCTCTATAAATACTGAAAAGCTTCTCGCCGAAGGGTACATAGCCTTCAAAACTGACTGAGGAAGTTAATCCAAGTCTTTCAACCAATTCTTTGGCTTCATCTCGAGAGATTCCATCACCGATAAGACTAAGCCTGACTGATTTCTTCTGTGAAATCAGTTTTACTGCTTCGATCAGTACATTTAATCCCTTTTCAGGTTCGAGTCTTCCGACAAAAAGGAGCTTAATTGGATCAAAAAATCCTCCAGTTCTAGGTTCACATGCAAATTCTTCCGGCACGATGGAATCACTGACATAGGTAGCAGCGGAAAAGTCAGGAGAAAGTCTGTGATACATCTCTTCCCCGACAGTAACCAAAATAGCCTGTGGATGAAAAAATGCAGCATACTTATAAACAAGGCGGGTAAATAATAAGCCAATAGCTCTTTGAACTCCCCGGTATCTTACATCAATCAAAGCTTCCAAATTTTGTCTGACAAAAAGGACGACGGGCTTTTTGGATCCAAACATCCAAAGTATCAGAAAGCTTACAGGATGGGGCCAAGTGATCCAAAATAAATCAAACTCCTTAAGTTGACTTTTTAGGAGCTTGTAGGACTTCCAAAAAAGGCTTGGTTTCTTGAGAAAATCTGCGACACTATCATAATAGGGTAGCTCAAGAACCTCGCTGGATTGATTTGAAAAATGATAAAATCCCAGGGACGCTTCTTTAGATACTCTAGACCCCAATTTAAAACTATCGAAATGATCTTGACAAGTAGCCTTAATAAAAAGAATATGAGAATCGTCCGAATAGACAGAATCATCCCATTTTTTGAGAATAAAATCGTTGTATGCGAAAATTTTCATAAAAACAGATCTTTCAACTAACGATTTTTTCTATTGTATTTCCAAAACTTTTGAAGATTCTTTTCCCTGCTTAGGTTGAGTCTTTGGTCTCCGGATTTGAGTGATTCCCACGCAGGAAATCCCCATAAGCAGAGGTGTAATGTAGGTTCTGGTAGCTGAATGAAAAGTGGCCAAAAATCCAATTAAAAAAAACGCAACCAATAACCCTTTGCTAATTTGTTCAGGGGCTGCATTTCTGTTGAGGATGAAAACAATCAGGAATAGAATGAAAATTATCAAACCCAAGGCCCCGTGCTCTGCCAATAAGCGTGAAAGTTCCACATGGGGAGCATATCCTTTGTACTCATCTCTCAAAAAAGTTGAAGCGCCCACACCGACTCCCATAGCAGGATATTCAGTGAATATCTCCATATCTTCCAAGAAAATATCTGACCTATTGGTGGTGATTTTGTTTAGACTTTTATCAGCACTACCTGCTAGAGTACCTTGGGTTTCTCCTTGATACCTAAGTAACAACATCCCCCCAGTTATGGAATTGGCAGCGACCATGACCAAAAAGAGCAATATTCCGACAGGAATAACGTATTTCTTAAAATTGGGAATTGCCAACCTTTTTCTTTCATTCAAAGAAAGTCGGGTGAGGTAATACATTAACACCAAGATCCCAAAAAATCCGCCAATCATACCGCCTCTTGAAAATGTCAATAGGCCCTGTACGGTTAGCATGGCAAGGACTGCAAGATCCAATACTTTGGAACCAGTAAT
>DATIAI010000440.1:0-12333 GCA_035458065.1 Algoriphagus sp.
ATAGATTTTGATGCTAAACTTGGTTGAGGAATTTAGGTCATACTATTCTTCCAGCTTGCTATTCATGGTACGTTCAAAGCGCTCCAAAAGTCGGATGTATCTTTTGCGGATATTTTCCAGAAATTTGGATTGAGTATCGATATTATAGACAGGATTGTATTGAATCCGGTCAATGATCATGTCCAGCCAAGATTTTCCATCATCAATTAATTCGGCGTGAAAGGCTTCTACAGTAGCATCTCTGGAACCTGAAAATGGACCTTTTTTCTGTTGCTCGAAAAATTTGGCAATGACTTTCAGGGCTAATTCATGTGCCACTTCGAAATGATTGATCAAATCCCTGGAATGGCTTTCGGTATGTCCGGTTTTTTCACCACGACTGGCATATATTTTCAACTCTTCAAGGGCTATGGAAAATTGTTCCATGCATTGCTCACAGGATTGCGGTAAGGTCTTCATTTTGGGAATATTCTTTGAAATCAAATTAGAAAAAAATGGCAGTTAATGCGAGAAAAGGCGGTCGGATTTTCTGAATCCGACCGTTTTTAATTTTATCTCACATTAAAGCTTTCCATAAATGGCTGTCCGTTTGGAGCGACACCCTGCAGCAGTAGTCGGCCGCTGAATTTCTCCAAATATTTACCTGCTTCCTCAGGGTTTTTGGCAGGAATTTCATTGATATGTGTGATGACATAGCCATCCCTAAATCCCAAATCTCTCAAATACCCTCTGGTAAGAGAGGTAATTTTCACCCCATACTGAATTTTCAATCGGTCCTTCTCAATGGTATTCACCGCTTCAAGCCTGGCTCCGAGCAATCCTGAACCGTAAAACTCTCTTTTAATTACTCCTGTGCCGCCTTCCAGATTCTGCAAAGTCAGTTCAACAGTTTTGGGACTTCCGTTTCTGATATATTCCACATTGATTTTGTCTCCGGGGTAATAATAGGAGATGGCTTCCTCAAAACTTCCCTTCCCGGTAATTTTCCAGTCAGCGATTTTGGTGATGACGTCATTCTTGGCTAGTCCGGCATTTTCTGCCGAACCATCTCCCACCACATGGGTGATGATGACTCCGTCCAGATTTTTGAGCTTCATGGCTTCTGCCAATTCGGGAGTCACCTCGACCACATCCACACCGGGTATGGCTTTTTGAACCTCACCGAATTTGATCAGGTCATTGGCGATTTTCACGGCGATGTCCACCGGTACGGCAAAACCATATCCTGTGTAGGACCCAGTTCGGGATAGAATTGCGGTATTGATGCCGACCAGTTCTCCGTTGATATTGACCAGCGCTCCACCAGAGTTACCGGGATTAATAGGTGCATCTGTTTGGATAAAACTTTCCAAAGGAAAATCACCTCCAAGAATATTGATCTGACGCTCTTTTGCAGAGACAATTCCGGCTGTGACCGTGGAGGTCAAATTGAAGGGATTGCCAACAGCCAGAACCCATTCACCGATTTGGAGATTTCGGCTACTTCCACGTTTGATTTCAGGAAGGTCAGAAGCTTCAATTTTCAGTACTGCGATGTCCGTGTTTTTGTCAGTTCCTACCAATTTTGCGGGATAAGTGCGCTTTTGGTGTACAACCTCGATCGTTTCGGCCCGCTCGATTACGTGGTTGTTGGTGATGATATATCCATCTTTGGAGAGTATCACTCCTGATCCTGTGCTTACCTGTTGGGAAGGACCGGTGCCAAAGAAGTAATCAAACATGCTGTATCGCCGGGGATCAGTTCCACTGAAGTTTTTGATAAAAACTACCGACTCAGTGCTGTTTTGTGAAGCTTCCACAAAGGAAATCGGAGGATCTGTCCGGAGGTTTGTTGGCCGGATTCCCGATGCAAATTGAGTTGGAATAGATTGTTTTGAGTTAGGGTTTTCGAAATCGGAAAGTGGATTTTCCGCTTCAATATTTGTCCAAAGAGCTGCACCGGCAAGTCCGGCAAGGAATGGAATTCCGAATGATTTGACCAGAGTTTTCATAAGTTTAAGTTACTCAATATGGGTGACGCAGGTTGTAATCCTTGATTTCCTTTACATATTTTAAGAACCATTTCGGCATCGGAAAAGGCAATAATTATCCCAATTCCCAAAATCTGACGGATTGTACAAGGAAAAGTCTTTCCATTTGGTAATTTTGTCAGCCTGAATCGGAAACCTTCCTTCAAACGGAAGGTTTTTGTTTGGTATTAAACCCACTTGCATGACAGAAACGAAGCGTGTAGCCATCCTCGGAAGTACCGGAAGTATCGGTACCCAGACATTGGATGTAATCCGTCAGCACTCAGACAAGTTTACTGTGGAGGTGCTCACCGCGCAGAATAATTGTGATTTGTTGATCGCCCAAGCTTTGGAATTCAAGCCCAACGCCGTGGTGATCGGGAATGAATCCAATTATCTAAAAGTCAAAGAAGCACTCATTCCCCACGACATTAAAGTATTTGCCGGGCAAAAAGCTATTTCTCAAATCGTGGAAATGGAAACCATCGATGTGGTCTTGACAGCCTTGGTGGGTTATTCCGGACTGATCCCCACCGTCAATGCCATCAAAGCAGGAAAACAAATTTCCTTGGCAAACAAAGAGACACTTGTCGTGGCAGGTGAGATCATCACTTCTTTGGCAAAGGAAAATGCTGTCAATATTTACCCCGTGGATTCCGAGCATTCGGCGATTTTTCAATGCCTGGTAGGGGAGTTTCACAACCCAATTGAAAAAATTATCCTAACAGCTTCCGGAGGACCTTTCCGTGGAAAAGACCGGACCTTTCTTGAAACAGTCACCCGCGAACAGGCCCTGAAGCATCCCAATTGGGATATGGGTGCAAAAATTACCATCGACTCGGCTTCTTTGATGAACAAAGGTTTGGAAGTGATTGAGGCAAAATGGCTTTTTGGGCTGAAAACCGAACAGATCGAGGTGGTAGTGCATCCTCAGAGTATTGTCCATTCTTTGGTGCAGTTTGAAGACGGATCGATCAAAGCACAACTCGGATTGCCTGATATGCGTATCCCAATCCAGTTTGCCCTGAGTTACCCGCATCGCTTCAAAAGTGACTTTGAAAGATTTGACTTCACCAAATATCCCCAATTGACCTTCGAGCAACCGGATCTAGAGACCTTCCGGAACCTTCAGCTGGCATTTGACGCTTTAGCTAAAGGAGGAAATGCACCTTGTATTCTAAATGCAGCAAACGAAATTGCCGTAGCTGCATTTTTGAGAAAGGAAGTGGGATTCCTGGAAATGTCCGATTTGATAGCAACTACTTTGGAAAAGGCCACATTCATCGGCAAACCAACTCTGGAAGATTATGTGGAGACGGACAGGGAAGCAAGAATTATAACTGAAACATTAATTAAGTCAAAAGTATAATGGAAACATTGATTATGGTGGGCCAATTGCTCCTGGGATTGTCAATCCTTGTGGGGCTTCATGAGTTGGGTCACTTACTTACCGCCAAAATGTTTGGCATGAGAGTGGAAAAATTTTCAATCGGTTTCCCTCCGAAAATCGCAGGATTTCAATGGGGAGAAACTGAATATTCCATTGGAGCGATTCCTTTGGGAGGATTTGTGAAAATTTCCGGAATGGTCGACGAATCCATGGATACAGCCCAGCTTTCTGCTGAACCTCAGCCTTGGGAGTTCCGGGCGAAACCGGCCTGGCAGCGATTGATTGTGATGCTGGGAGGTATCATCGTCAACGTGGTCACAGGGATAATCATTTTTGTGGTGCTGGTTTACAACAACGGAGAAACCTATTTTTCCAGAGACCAAGTCATCCAAAACGGCATAGTAGCCTATGAATATGGGGAAGCAATCGGATTCAAGACCGGAGACAAAGTCCTGGATATCAACGGTGAAACCTATCAGGGAATCAATGATCTGAGCAGCGGATCTGCTTTGCTCAGCGAAAACGGATATTACACTGTAGACAGAAACGGGGAACAGATTAAGGTTACAATCCCGAGAGGCTTTATCAATACGTTCGACAGTGAGGAGTCTTTTACCAAGTTTATTGGAATCCGATTTCCATTTGAAGTAGGAGAGGTAGACAAAGGAAGTGCCGCCGAAACAGCTGGAATCAAAGCCGGAGATAAGATTTTGGCTGTTAACGGAAAGCCAGTCAATTATTTTGATGAAATGCAGGCTGAGCTTCAGGATGCAAAAAATCAATCTGCACAGATCGTCCGACAAGCTTCATCCGGTATCGATACGCTAACTATTCCAGTTTCCGATGAAGCTAGAATCGGTATTGCTATTCAACCACTGATTGAACCTGTCAGAAGGGAATATGCGATTGGTGAGGCTATTGCAAAAGGAACAAACAGAGCATTTGGAGTGGTGATAGTCAATGCAAAAGCGTTGGGTAAAATGTTTACCGGAGAGGTATCTGCCAAAAACGTGAGCGGACCGATCGGGATGGCAAAGATTTATGGCGCTTCTTGGGATTGGGTGAAGTTCTGGAGTATTACAGGTCTGATTTCTATGATTTTGGCATTCATGAACTTGCTTCCAATTCCAGCTTTGGACGGTGGCCATGTAATGTTTCTGCTCTATGAAATGGTATCAGGTCGGGCACCGTCTGATAAGTTTCTTGAAAATGCCCAAAAAGTCGGCATGGTCATTTTGTTAGCATTGATGGTATTTGCAATTGGAAATGATATCCTGAAGCTTTTCAACTGAGTTTATTTGCCAAATGAAGTAATTGAGACCGGGTTTTATAACCCGGTTTTTTTTGTTAAAAATCAAAAAAAGCAAATTGCCGAAAAATAAACATGTTGGTTATCATTGGAATAGAATCTACGTGTTTTTGGTGGTAGATAATTAATGAATTCCTCATTAACTAGGATTGCAATTCTAGTTTTATGATTAAACATATTTCATTGCTTGCCTTTTTTGGGTGGCTATTCATTTGTACGCAAGTATTTTCCCAAACCGACAGACTTTCCGAATTCAACTGGACTAACATTGATCCTTCCTCGGGACTCAGATCTGATTTTGCGATTTTGAATTCGGGAGAAAAAGTCTTCGGTAAAATCATCAGAAATTACAATCAGGCCTATTACGATCAAATTGTCCTTGAAACCTACGGGGCTCTACAAACCTACCTTCCGAAAGATTTGAAGGGCTTTGGTTTGGACAACGGGCAACTTTTCCAGGCTCGATACCTTCCCGATTCCTCAGACTTGCTTTTTGTTCAGATTCTAGTTTCGGGTCCGATTGAATTGAGCGGATACCGGGGAAGTTTTTTTCTTGATGACGGAGAAAAGTATCAGAAACTGGAAGCTTACTACAAGAGTGCAAACATCGACGGATATAAGCGCAGTAAGTTTTACAAGCCATTTATTGTAACTCTGAAAACTGCCCTGACAGGGGATTGCGGAGTGAAACTCCACTCTAAAATTGAAAAACTCCCCTATAGTGAGCAAGCTTTAATCGGACTTTTGGAGACTTACTATACCTGTCAGTCCACGGCATTCCAAGTCCATGTGGAAAATGCGCCATTCCTGAAGCTTTCTCCTACCGTTGGTTTGGGACTTTCCAATTTTTCCATCAAAGCCATCCAAAAAACCCAAGAACGCAACGATCAATTGGATAACAACTTGGGATACCAGGGTTTTGTGGGACTGAGATTGCACGATTTCAGAAATCTCCCCAGGTTCAGTACCGACTTGAGAGTCGGAATATCGATGTTTAATACCACGGTGCTTTCCAGCTATGACGGTTCCCGGTTCATCTGGACCGGATCAGAGGAAATTGAAGAATTCGCCCTTTACCTTCCGGTGAGTTTTAATTACAGCATTCTCAAAAATCAGCACTCCGAAGTGTATTTCGGTCTTACAGCAGGCATGTGGCTCAAGGAAACCAAGCTTACCAGCGGCATGATCGATCAAAATTCCATTAGCTCAGGAGAAATCCACCTCCAGCAAAGTGAGATAGTGGAAGTCATGGATTCCAATTTTATACCTGGGGTAAAAGTGGGCTACAACCTAGCCTTGAGTGGTAAAACCCGTTTGTTGTTGGAATTGGAAGCCAATACACAAAAAGATTACTATCGGTTCAGCCTGTTTCAGAACCAATCGGAATATTCCAGAGGCAAGATTTCTTTTCAAGTGGGATTAGAATTTTAAGTATATGTTAAAGCGTTTTATAGTTGTGGTTTTTTCGGTTTGGGCAATGACTTCCTGTACCGAAGATGAGGTGATCCCCCGTACCAATCCCAGGTTTAGTGTGGCTTTTGTCCAAACTGTGGATGCGACGGGGGTGGAGTTTGCGGCGAATGTATTTGATTATGGCTCAGAGGAGATTTTGGAATATGGGTTTGTGTATGCATTTGGAGGGCCTTTGAGTGTGGAAAGTTCTGAAATAGTCAGGGCATCGGGCACACCTGCTTCTGAGTTTCGCCTAAAGGCGACTTATGGCATGAAAGCGGGCGACAAGATGATTGTTTCGGCTTTTATAAAAACCGAATCAGGAGTGGTGTATTCCCTGCCTTATCCCTTTACCAGTCAAGGATCAGATGGGTTTATTTTTGAACGATTGGAAGCGGCAGATGAAGTTTATTTTGGGGATACCCTTAGGGTTTTTGCCACTAATTTGTCAAAAATTCCGGTTAATTATTCAGCCACTATCCAAGGAAAACCAGCTCAAATTGGAAAACTCACTGAATCATCATTTGATGTTATCATTCCCAATAATTTGGAATTTCAAGAGGGGATAGGCTTGACGCAATTTTTTGATATTGAGTTGATAGTTGCCGGGAAATCGCTGAAAATTGAAAACGCACTGACTTTCAAAGCCCCAATCATCCAAAATGGTTCTGCTCAAGAATTAGCCTATACGCAGGATCTGTTGGTCAGCGGAGAGTTTCTTTATGACGAATATTTAAAAGTCAGGTATAAAAACAGGGAGAACGAAATCGTGACCTTAGAGCTGAAAGAGATAGACAGCCAGGAAATCAAGGTGGCGTTGAATGCTTATTTTTCTGAGCTAAATCCAGAGTTTGAATTGGTCATTCGGGGAAATTCATACCGGGTGGGAAACCTCTTGAAACTTAAAAAAACTGAACTACTTCCAGGGCAAAAAACCACCTTTAGAGGGAATACAGGGACCTTTTTGCTTAAAGGCGAAAATTTCAATCCGTATTCCTTTCAGTATAATAAAATTGAATTTTTGCCTGACTATTTAAAGTATCAGGTCAATTCCATCAGTGCAACAGAGATGGAGATTTCCTATGAATATTACGGGGATAAAGCCGGATATAGAACGACAGAGCTGTTTCTAAAAAATGGAGGCGCTCCGTCCAAAAACTCATATCAAATCGAGTGGACTGCTCCGGCAATTCCCATTATTCTGCTGGATGAAGAATATTATTATTTAGAGGGGAGAGCTGTGTCATTGGGACAAAAAGGATATGTGGTTAGCTCCAAAGGGATTATTGAGGTAGATGCCACTGCCAGGACTTTTACCAAAGTTTCCGAATTTGTTTCTCCGGGAAATCAACCCGCACGATTGTTTGCCATCGCTGCTGAGGGCAAAATCTACTTTGGTACCACCAAGAGTCACGAAGATTCAGATGAAAAATGGTTCTATGTTTTTGATCCGATTTCTAAAAAAGTGACCCAATTGCCTAGTATTCCAAGTCAGGATAACTCCTTTCAATCCATCGTATATTTTGAGGGACAGCTTTATTATCAGGGAGATAAACTTGACCGGACTACCGGAGCAGACGGAAACCTCAAGCGCTACAAGTATGATATTGCAAAAAATACCTGGGAAAAGCTGCCGGATCTATACCAGCCTGATGGGTATTACAATCACCACTCAAATTTCGAGTGGCAAAACGAAATTTATTCAATTTCTCCTATCGCGATGGATAATGTAACCCGATATGGTTCAGGTATTTTCAAATTCAACAAAATAGATTTTACTTGGGAATTGGTTCATTTTCTAGAAAATCGCACGGTGACTTCAAATGCCAACCAGTCTATTGTGATTGGAGATAAGGTGTATATCAAGTCGCTGTATGATTTTTTTGAGCTCGACTTAAATACTTGGTCAATAAGTCATCCTGTTTATTTAAATGATCGCTACTCCTATGTATCGGAGAAAAGCGGATTTAAAATTGGGGAGAAATTTTATTTTTTGGATTTCAGTAGAGTTTTAGAGTTTGATCCAACTTATTTCTATTGATTCATGGACATAATGATCAATTGCACTCGTTTCATTGGTCAGGATTTGTAGATGTCAACTATAATCGGGATCATGCCATTCTGACCAGTTCCCCTTTTGGCATTGACCTTGACTTTATAGGGAGAACCTTCGTATATAGAGGGTTCTTCTTTTATTTTAGCTATTTCCTGACAGCCCGGCTGTCAATATGTCTATATGAACCAATTTCAAAATTCTTTATTCCAAAACCTCATGACCGGTGACTATGCCGGTGAAGGAGATCTGATTCAATTGATCACAGATGAGGAAGAGGAAGATCAAGGCAAGGAGTCCTTCGAAGAAGATATTCCCATTCTTTCAGTTCGCAACACTGTTCTTTTTCCTGGAGTTGTCATACCCATTACGGTAGGCAGGCAGCGATCTATCCGCCTTGTCAAAAAAGCACACAAAGGCAACAAGCTCATCGGAGTATGTGCGCAGATCAATCCAAATAATGATGATCCGGCCTGGGACGATATTTACCACGTTGGCACCTTGGCCAAAATCATCAAAATGATTGTCCTGCCAGACGGCAATACCACGATTATTATTCAGGGGAAAAAACGGTTCAAAATCCGCGAACAGGTCACCGATGATCCGTATTTCATGGCCAAGGTGGATTACCTGAATGAAAATTTTCCAAAAAACTCCAAGAAAATCAAAGCCCTCGAGGAATCACTCAAAGAGGCTGCGACCAAAATTCTGCATCTGAATCCCGAGATTCCAAGAGAAGCTCAGGTTGCTTTGGACAATATTGACAATACCACTTTCCTGACTCATTTTCTTTCATCCAATATCAACGCCCCGGTCGAATCCAAGCAGCGTTTGCTGGAAATCAACGACGGTGTCGAGCGGGCTACCCTATTGTTGGAGTATATGATGAAAGACATCCAGATGCTGGAACTTAAGTCTGAAATCCACAAAAAAGTCCATACCGACATCGATCAGCAGCAGCGGGATTACTTCCTGAGACAGCAGATGAAAGTGCTACAAACTGAGCTTGGTGAAGAAGGGCCCGAAAAGGAAGTCGAAGACCTGAGAGAAAGAGGGGAACTGAAGCTCTGGCCGGTGGAAGTGAAAAAGCACTTTGAAAAAGAGCTTGACAAAATTCTCCGGATCAACCCATCGGCAGCAGAGTATCCAATCGCGCTGAACTATGCCGAAACGATGGTGGAGTTGCCTTGGAACGAATTTACCCAAGACAACTTTGATCTTAAAAATGCGAGGGCAATTTTGGATAATGACCACTTTGGACTTGAAAAAGTCAAAGACCGGATCATCGAATATCTCGCCGTTTTGAAGTTGAAAAACGATCTGAAAGGACCTATCCTGTGTCTTTACGGTCCTCCTGGTGTAGGAAAGACCTCTTTGGGTAAATCTATAGCCGCTGCTTTGGGTAGAAAATACATCCGAATGTCGCTCGGTGGATTGCATGATGAGGCAGAGATCAGAGGTCACCGCAAAACCTACGTGGGAGCCATGCCCGGCAAGATCATACAGAATATGAAGAAGGTTAAAATCTCCAATCCGGTTTTTGTGCTGGATGAGATTGATAAGCTTTCTTCCGATTTCAGAGGAGATCCTTCTTCTGCATTTTTGGAAGTATTGGATCCTGAACAAAACAGTACTTTTTTGGACAACTACCTGGAAGTAGAATATGATCTGAGCAAAGTACTGTTCATCGCTACGGCTAACTCACTGGATACCATTCAGCCGGCACTTCGTGACCGTATGGAAATCATCGAAGTGACAGGATATACCCAAGAGGAAAAACTTGAAATCGCCAAGCGCCATTTGGTGCCTAAGCAGAGAAAGGAACATGGTTTGAAATCCAAAGATGTGACCTTTGATAAGGCAGCTTTGGTGAAAATCATCGAGGATTATACCCGGGAATCTGGTGTCAGAAGTCTGGAGCGAGCTATTGGAAAAGTGATCCGAAATATCGCCAAATCCATAGCGATGGAGGAAGAATACGATCACAAAATAACTACCGCAGCAGTACGTAGAATTCTGGGAGCAGAGATATTCGATAAAGAAACCTATCAGGACAACAGCGTGGCTGGTTTGGTGACAGGTTTGGCCTGGACCAGTGTAGGCGGTGAGATTCTTTTCATCGAGTCCAGTCTAAGCAAAGGCCGGGGCAAACTCACTCTTTCCGGTCAGTTGGGAGAGGTAATGAAAGAGTCTGCCATGACTGCACTTTCCTATTTGAAATCAAAGGCAGAAACTTTGGGGATTGACCACAGGGTATTTGATCAGTATGATTTGCATATCCACGTGCCTGCCGGTGCAGTACCCAAAGACGGGCCTTCAGCAGGGATTACGATGCTTACTGCAATGGCTTCAGTTTACACTCAGAGAAAAGTAAAATCCAAAGTTGCCATGACCGGAGAGATCAGCCTAATCGGTAAAGTAATGCCGGTAGGAGGGATTAAAGAGAAAATCCTTGCTGCAAAAAGAGCCGGGATCAAGGAGATTATCCTTTGCAAAAAGAACCTTCGGGATATTGAGGAGATCGATCCCCAGTATGTCAAAGGGATTGAATTTCATTTCGTAGACAAAGTAAGTGAGGTTTTGGATATTGCTTTGACCAAAGCTTTGGTTGACCAGCCTTTGAAATTCACCTTTTCTTCCGAATCTAAACCAATTCAAGAATAACCTCTAAAAAAGGCTTTCTCAGATAAAAGAGGAAGCCTTTTAAATCTTTTTGAAACGAAAACCAGTTTCATTAACTACACCACAGCATTGCCATGAACCAAATCGATTCACTTACTCCTAGACAAATTGTTGTGGAGCTTGACAAATACATCATCGGACAAAAGGACGCTAAGCGAAATGTAGCAATTGCACTTCGAAATCGGATCCGCCGCATGATGGTGACTTCTGATATCCAAAAAGACATTGTTCCCAATAACATTCTCCTGATCGGTAGCACCGGTGTAGGGAAAACAGAAATTGCCCGAAGATTGGCCAAGATAGCCCAAGCGCCTTTTACAAAAGTTGAAGCTTCCAAATTTACTGAAGTCGGCTATGTAGGTCGGGATGTGGAAAGCATGGTGCGTGACTTGGTGGAGCAATCCGTTCATCTTGTGCGGGAAATCAAAAATGAAGCTGTAAAAGCCAAAGCAGCAGAAGCTGTGGAGGAAGTCATTCTCGATATCCTGATTCCACCGGTAAAAAGCGCAGGTTTTACCCGTCCGATTCCTTCAATTTCGGAACTGGAAAGTGAACCCAATTCTGACGCTGAGCTGAATGAAAGGACTCGGGAGAGATTCCGTGAAAAACTCCGGAATGGTGAACTTGATGACCGGAAAATTGAAATTAATGTCAAAGCCAATTCTTCTGTCGGGATTGGGATGATTGGAAATGGAATGATCGACGATGCCAGTATGGCTGGCTTGCAGGACATGATTTCTGGGATGATGCCCAAAAAGACCAAAAAGCGAAAACTGAGTATTGCCGAAGCCCGGAAAGTTTTGTTGGAAGAGGAGGTTTCTAAACTGGTTGACTTTGACGAAGTGAAAGAAGAAGCGATCAAGCTTGCAGAAAATAACGGGATTATTTTTATCGATGAGATTGACAAAATCGCCTCCAAATCCGGAAAAGGTGGTGGTGGACCTGATGTAAGTCGAGAGGGTGTGCAGCGGGATTTGCTTCCGATTGTGGAAGGATCTGCTGTGAATACCAAATACGGTGTAGTCAATACCGACCATGTGCTATTTATAGCTGCCGGTGCTTTCCATGTGAGCAAGCCTTCGGATTTGATTCCGGAGTTGCAAGGCCGTTTCCCTATTAGAGTCGAGTTGCAAAGTTTGACCCAGGAGGATTTTTCAAGAATTCTCCGGGAACCAAAAAATGCGCTGACCAAGCAATATCAGGCCTTATTTGAAGCAGAGCAGGTTTCATTGGAATTTACTGAGGATTCGATAGAGGAGATTGCAAGGATTGCATTTCTGATCAATCAGGAAGTGGAAAATATCGGAGCGAGAAGGCTTCACACAGTGATGAGCCACTTGCTCAATGATTTCCTTTTTGAGGTTCCAGACATCATCGAGCCTAATTCCAAGATTATGGTGACCAAAGAAATGGTCCTGGATCGACTCAATTCTCTTGT
>DATIAI010000441.1:0-5869 GCA_035458065.1 Algoriphagus sp.
GAAAGTGAAACCGTGGAGGTGAATCTTTACCTGCAAGTTCAGATGGGCAGACAGTTTTTCCGGATTCTTGGAGAAAACGGCAAATCCGGACTAAAGGAGACTTTTCTTGGAAAATATCCGCTTTCAGCCAGCCTCAATGAAAAGGACAGAGAAGGGGTGTTGTTTGCACAAACCGTGATCGGCAAATTTCCCGACGGAAATGCCATTATCCAGGATATTCAAAGCGGTGCTTTTGCCGATTGGGTTAATGGAGACGCAGGATTTGAAGACGCTGACCGGGAGCTACTCACCAAGGAGATTTCCGCACAATTTGACACTTGGTTTAAAAAGCTTTACCATCAAACGGGACCTGATCAAAACGCATGGATTCCTGACCGGATGGAATATAATTTCAGTCTCGAAATGCCCCATCCCGAAGCAAGCAAATCGGTTGTTTTGGAAGCAGACCAGTATGCCTCAGGCAAGTTGGACTGGAGCAGTTTTGACGAAAATATAAAAAACACAGCGCTTGAGATTCCCCAGGAAGACAATCTGAAAGAAACCGTCCAAACCTTTATCCCTGCGCCACTTCACTATTCAGGCATTCCGAATCCCAGGTTTTGGCAGATGGAAGACGGTCAGATCGATTTTGCCAAGATCCAATCGGGCACCACCGGCCTGCTTTCCATGCTGATTACCGAATATGGAATCACCTATTCCAACGACTGGTTTGTATTGCCCTATCCGATGAAGATCAACACGTATTGTGAAGTGAAAAATATTCTGGTCACCGATGTCTTTGGACAGCATATTCTGATCTCTCCGACCTTCACTGACCCGGAAGTCAGCTGGCATGAGTTTGCAGTGTTCCGTCACTCCGAGCGTCAAAACCTCACTTCACCCAGAAACCGCTTCTATCTCGCGCCTTCCATCTTAAAGCTCCAGCAAAGTGAGCCTTTGGAAAAGGTGAATTTCATGCGGGATGAGATGACCAATATGGTCTGGGCAATTGAAAATACCGTTCCTTCCATTGCCGGTGGAGGTAGAGAAGTGAAGCTCAACAAACCCCGGTTTGATCCATTGGATGAACCGGACAATCCTGAATCCAAGATCCGATATCTGGCAGGAACCTCCGTTCCCGACAACTGGATTCCTTTCATTCCTGTTCACAAGGAAGGCAGTCAGCAGGAAATCCGACTCCAGCGCGCCAAAATTCCCAATGCTCCGGCTCCGGCCAGTCTCCTGCTCACAGAGCATCAGCCGGTTCATTTCATCGAAGAGGAGGAAGTGCCAAGGGCAGGGGTGATCGTCAAACGCAACTTCAAGAGAACACGCTGGATAGACGGGAAAACCATTCTCTGGGTAGGAAGAACCAAGACCACCGGCCGAGGTGAAGGCTGGAGCGGATTGATGTTTGACAGGATTTTGCCGATTGAAAAGGCTAAAACTTAAAGCCCAAGGATGGCTACCGCGTGACGCTGCTCCTTAACCCATCGGCTCCTCCAAAACCCTCAATGACTCTGATTGGGATGACGTTCCTTTCATGGGTGCTGATGGGGTACCAAAGCCTTTTAGCAAAACCCGGGGAAAAATAGCATTTGACATTCCAGGACGTCCTCATTTTCCTCCATGCTTTGCATTCACAATTTGGATTAATAACCAAATGAAGACATGCTGCGAAACAATAGAGCGGTTCAGATGATTTTTTTTGGAGACGAGATCAATTAATTTTGCCAAACTTCTGACTGTCGGACAAGAATATGATTTATGCGGATTTTGAAATTCATATTTGTTAATTCCGGTCTACCCAATATAACAAGCTCAAACCCAAACCGGCCCCTCTGCCCAATAGTAACCCTATAGTTGGTCTTGAATACTCCAGCTGAACTCTAAATGAAAGCCCCAATTACTTGGATGGGTTTTTGTCGTGAACTCATCAGGAGGTGCTTTTGGAGGGCTTTTCGACTTTCTGATCAATGTGTCAATCCCACCAAATATCAAAACAGTGGGCAATCATAAACTAACCCATGTCAAACACGAAAAGTGTATCCATTGTAATTCCCAACTACAACGGAGTTTCATTGCTGGAAAAATATCTTCCTGATACCTGTCGCGCTATTGAAAATGCAAACGTTGAATATGAAATAATCATTGTAGATGACTGTTCCACGGATGCATCTGTGGCTTGGATCAGGGAATCTTTTCCGGAGGCAGTCTTGCTGGTCAATTCTGTGAATAGTGGTTTTTCTGTCACCTGCAACCGTGGAATCAAAGTTGCTAAATATGAGTTGGTATTGTTGCTGAACACGGATGTATCACTGGATAAAGACTATTTCGAAAAGCTCTGGCGCTATTTCGAAGAGGAAGAGACCTTTGGTGTGATGGGGAGAATCATTAATTCTGAAGGTAATACTGAAGATGCAGCACGGATGCTTGCCTTCAGCGGAATGAAGTTTAAGGCCACGGAATTCTACTATTGCGATGATCAATCCAAAATGATACCGACAGCCTACCTCTCCGGAGCAAATGCATTGGTCCGACGGGAAATGTTGGTAAGATTGGGAGGCTTCGACGAGATATTTTCACCGTTCTATTGTGAGGATGTCGACTTGAGCTTCAGAGCCTGGAAAATGGGTTGGAAATGCTACTATGAACATGAAGCAACCTGCGAGCACGAAGTTTCAAAAACGATCCGTTCGACTTCGTCTAAAAGCAAGATGCTCTCTATCGTCTACCGAAATAAATTTGTCCTCCATGCAATCCATCACAATGGTGGAAGATTACTGCTTTGGTACTGCCAAATGTTATTCGTAGAGGTCTTTTTAAGGATCCTCGTCGGTAAATTCTGGATTTTAAAGTCTCTCAGGGGATTTTTCCAACAAAAACAGTCGATCAGCAACTCCAGAAAAAAGCTGGAAATTTTGATGAAGAGAGAAAACCAGAGTCAAAGTTTACAGGACATAAAAAGCAGATATTTTGATCCCGTGCGTTCATGGAGAATCAAAATGATCTGAAACGTCAATTGTAATTTCTATTTAAAATTCTGTGCAACAATCCTCTATTAAGACCTATTTCAGATTACTGTCGTTTGCGAAGCCGATTGAGAAATTCGCCATTCCTTACCTGTTGTTCACGGTATTGGCGGTGATTTTCAACACGCTCAATCTTGCGATGCTGGCACCGCTGCTCAATACCCTTTTCAATACCAAAGAGAGTGATGCGGCAGTTTTGGTACGCCCAGAGAACTGGACGGATGTTTTCGGATATCTCAACTATTACGCTCAGCAGGCTAATTTGGAATATGGCCCATTGGGGGCTTTGCAAGTGGTCTGTGGAGTGATTGTATTATCAGTCCTGCTTTCTAACCTCTTTCGCTACCTGTCTGAGCGGGTGATGGAGAATATGCGGATTCACACCCTGCTCAATTTGAGGAAGCGGGTCTTTGACAATGTGATGAATCTCCACGTTGGATATTTTAGCAATCAGCGAAAAGGGGATATCATTTCAAAGGTTTCCTCAGACGTGCAAGTGGTCCAGTTTTCGGTGACGGCCACACTTCAGGTGATCTTCAAAGAACCCTTGCAGCTTCTGGCTTATGTTTTTATGCTGTTTGCCATCTCGTATAAGCTGACCGTCTTTTCATTGTTGGTCATTCCTGTCTCTGCATTTTTTATTGCCAAGATCGTGAAGCGCCTGAGATCACAGGCCTCCCAGGCACAGCACCTATATGGGGTAATGATCAGTTATCTGGATGAGGCATTGTCTGGAATTAAGATCATCAAGGCCTTCAATGCCACCGAATTGATCAAAGATCGTTTTCACCAGGAAAATGTCAGGTACTCGCAGCTGGGGAAAAAAATGGCCAAAAGGCAACAGTTGAGCTCTCCGGTCTCCGAGTTTCTGGGAGTGACCATGGTGACCGGGATTGTGCTCTATGGGGGATCTTTGATTATCAATAACCAGTCGGAGCTTAGTCCCTCGGACTTCATCGCATACATTGCGCTTTTCAGCCAGGTGATGCGGCCCGCAAAAGCCTTGACAAACTCTTTCAGTACCATCCATTCCGGTCTTGCTGCAGGAGATCGGGTTTTGGATCTGATCGATGAAAAGCCAGAAATCAAAGAAGCTCCAAATGCTGTGAAACTGACAGGATTTGAAGAATCTATCGAAATCAAAAACCTTTCGTTTTCTTATCCGGGCAGACCGGTCTTGAAAGATATCAACCTAAGCATTCCTAAGGGGAAAATGGTGGCCCTGGTCGGTCCTTCAGGAGGAGGGAAATCCACCTTGATGGATTTGCTGCCCCGGTTTATTGAGCCAGAATCCGGCTCCATCAGCATCGATGGTCACGATATCCGCAAGGTCAGTATGGATTCCCTTCGGGGTTTGATGGGATTGGTAAATCAAGAATCCATCCTTTTCAACGATACAATCCATAACAATATAGCTTTTGGAGTTCCGGGTGCCACTGCAAAAGAGGTGGAGGCAGCGGCCAGGATCGCCAATGCACATGAATTTATCATTCAGACTGAGCATGGCTACCAATCCAATATGGGGGATCGTGGACTTAAGTTTTCCGGAGGCCAAAAACAACGGATCTGTATCGCCCGGGCGGTTCTGAAAAATCCGCCCATCATGCTGCTGGATGAGGCTACATCCGCTTTGGATACCGAGTCTGAAAAGCTCGTCCAGGATGCCCTGAATAAGTTGATGAAAAACAGGACTTCGGTCGTCATCGCGCATAGGCTCAGCACTATTCAAAATGCAGACCTCATCGTGGTCGTGGATGAGGGCAGAATCATCGAGCAAGGCACCCATCAGGAGTTGATTGGACAGAGCGGACTATACAGCAGGTTGGTGAATATGCAGCAATTTTCAGAAGTAAGTGCCTAGAGAAATGAAGTCACGCGTTAAGCCTATTGCTCTTTACCTTCCACAGTTTCATGCCATTCCGGAGAATGATGAATGGTGGGGGAAAGGTTTCACAGAGTGGACCAATGTGAAAAAAACCAGGCCGAGATTTGAAGGCCATCATCAGCCTCATGTGCCGGTTGACCAGGGATATTATAGTCTGGACGACCTGACTGTAATGAAAAAACAGGCGCAAATGGCCAGGGAAAACGGAATCTATGGCTTCTGTTTTTACCACTATTGGTTCAATGGAAAATTGCTCCTGGAGCAGCCTTTGCATCGCTGGCTGGAGGCTAAAGAAATAGATTTTCCTTTTTGCCTTTCCTGGGCAAATGAAAACTGGACGAGGAGATGGGATGGAAAGGAAAAATCCCTCCTGATTGGACAAGAGTACAGTCTGGATGACGATCTCGCCCATATCCGGTATCTGCTCCAATTCTTCAAAGACGAGCGGTATATCAAGGTAGGCAACAAGCCCATGCTCCTGATGTATCGCAGTGAATCCCATCCAGCCATACAGGACATGGCAACATTATGGAAAGAGGAAGCCTGGAAAGCTGGATTTGATGGCCTTTTCCTGGTGAGAATGGAGAATTTTGAGCAGGGGATTGATCCTGCTTCCCACGGTTTTGATGCCGGGATGGAATTCGCCCCGGAAAGAGCTTCATCCGGAAAGAAAATATTAAAAGGCAACTCAGCCGCTTATCTGTTTCATAAAACACTGCATATGCTGGGATTGAAACCAGATCTGCGCTATGAGAACGGGCTTTATGATTATCGGACCTTGGTCAGGGAAATGAGCCAAAAACCCTCACCGCCATACACGTATTTCCGGTGCGCCTGTCCGAGCTGGGATAATTCTGCCAGAAGGAAAAAAAATGCCATCATCTACCTCAATTCCACCCCGGGTGAATTTAGGCAATGGTTGGAAAGTATCAATCAGTGGTCGGAAGAGAACCTTCCGGAGGATCTCAAGTAC
>DATIAI010000442.1:0-11720 GCA_035458065.1 Algoriphagus sp.
AATCTCGGTGAAAGGATGCTGCCAAAAATTGTACCGGAGTATTATCATCTCGGTAAATCCCCAAAAGCTGATGTCCTCCGCGATTAACCGTAAATGCGAGACTTTTTCCATTCGGGGAAAACACTGCAGAGTTGACATTTCCTTTGATTTGAAATAACTGAGACGGTTTTTCGGATCCCACAAGATCGGTTTTCCAGATTTGTCCGCCTTTTAAAAAGGTTAATTGGCTGGGAAAGCCTAGTGAAATATCATCGCCCTCTGTGATTACTTCTGCCATTTTTGATTCCAGATTGATTTTCCAAATTTCAACTTTTGGTAGTTCGGGTAGGTTTTGGGCATTAACTGTGGACGAAGCATTTCCACCTCCGTGATCACCGCCCCGTACGAAAGCCAGCCATTTTCCGTCAGGGGAAAACTGAAGACTACTGATTTCTTGCCCGTCATCTTCGTCAAAACCGGTGAGGTTTTCAGGCCTGAAATCTGGCCCTTTTGCGAAATAAACATTCCGTTTCCCTTGCTCATTCATCGCCCATGCGATTTTTTCTCCGGTAGGAGAGGAAGTCAATTCGGAAGGAAAGCTGAATTTCCCCACTTGCTCCATGGTGAAAGATTGGGAGAAGAGAGACTGAGAGATTAAGAGAAAGGAGAGGAGAAAAATTGGAATTCGTTTCATGATTTTAGTATTGGTCGTGGATAAAATACAGCACCTTTTGCAATTCGGCCTTGAGATCATTGGAAGGAATCTGGTAATTATTCATCAGACAGGAGAAATGCAGGATTTTGCCGCTCTTGGTGATGAGGTAGCCACTGAGTGAGTTGGCCATGCTGAGCGAACCGGTCTTGGCATAAATGTAAGGAGGCTGACCCTCATCAGCTTTGTACCAATTTCGGATGGTCCCTGATTCTCCCCCTGCTGGGAAATAGGCCTTGATCTTCTCCAATGGCACTTCCTCCCGGATTTTTCCCAAAAGCGCAATAATAGATCTGGGTGTAAACATATTGCGGGATGAAAGTCCAGAACCGTCTACCCAAATCGGTTCATCGGGCAGATCATTCAGTAAATTTTCTTTGGCATATTCAATGGCATCTGCTGTACTCAAGGTATTGGTCAGTTGGTCAGAGACCAAAAGCATGAGTTGTTCAGCAAGGAAATTATCACTGATTTTCATCATTTGGGCATAGATGCTGTCCGCGGGATGGGTTTGAAGTTTTATGGGATCAAGACCTAAATAGGAATCATTTTTAATCAATGTGACTTTTTTCTCGACAGATTTAGAGAGCATCGCAGTGGTTAAGTCTGCAGAAGTGATGAATGGAATATCGCGCTCAAATGAGGCATTACCTTCAGGAATAAAATACTGGTACTCATTTTTAAAGCGGTCTCTACGGAAAATCAAGGAAGTATTCGGGCTTGGCACTCGAATTTGATTTGCTTCAAAATAGGTGGGATAGGTGTCAAAATCTATCGAAGCGGAGTCTTTAGAAAACCGAACGACATTTCCATAAACCGGAAAAGCAGACCGTTCCGTAGCATAGTATGCGTTGTACCAATCCCAGGACCACCCTGGTCCAAATGCTTCGACTCGATCAAAATTATCCACGAGGAAAAGTTGCTTTTCGGAGGCTTTCAAAAACTCAATCACTGTTTCATTCTGAAAATCCGGATGAAACAAACTGGGATCGCCAGTACCCCAAAAGACCAAGGAATCTCCGCGCTCGAGGTAATTTAGTCCGTTGATCAGGCCGTCTCCAAGGATGGAGTAGGAGGTGTAAAAAGTAAAAAGTTTGGTGTTGGAGGCAGGAATGAAGTATTTGTCCGAATTGATTTCTACCAGAGGTCTGTCTTTTTCCGGATCAACAAGCATGAAACCTAGGTGACCTTTATCAAAAACATCTGATTTGGTGAGAGATTTATTGATTTTTTGAACGGTGCAGGAAGAGAGTGCAAGGAGGACTGCGAATAGGATTCTTTTCATGTGTTTATAATTGATTTTTATTGGTCACATGGAATCTCGAATTTCGGATAAGAGTCCCAGTGTGTGTCTCTTGCGTCATGCTCGATTTCATCTGTTTATTATTTGTGTTTCTGTTGTCAGATAGCCTGTCCCGATAGAAATCGGGAGAAATCTCGGATCCTTTATAATCATCCAAGTGTGTGTCGATTGCGTCTTGCTCGATTTCATAGTGGAAAATAAAAAAAGTCTCCTGCAAAACTGCAGGAGACTTGATAAGGGGTTTATTTTATTGATCCCACCAGATTCTGTCCAGCAGGGAGACTTCAGGCACGTTGACGCCGTTTCGGCTGACCTCACTGTCAGGATAAGCCAATCTTCGGATGAATTCCCCGTTCAGGCTTGGATTTAGATTAGCCGGAGGAGTCATGTCCTTATATCCATAATCAAAGCGGCGGGCATCATTCCAGGTTTCTGGGTGAAGGAAAAGTGCCACGTATTTTTCCTTCATGATGAGATCCAAGCTTAGCGCATCGGCGCCTACGCTTACCGATGGATTGGTCAGATAGGCTGCTTTGTCCGAATCACTGACTTCCAGCATGTCCATGTGGGCTTCAATCCCAGCTAAATAGGCTGCATAGGCCCTGCTTTTATTTGAAGCCAAGGCTGCTTCTGCTTCGATAAATTTCAACTCCGCATAAGTAGCAATCAGGATCGGAGACGTTTCGCTGGTATAAAATTGCCCGGGAATCAGGGTGGATCTCGCTCCCTTTTCAGGTGCGTTGCCCCGCCCGGCACCGTTGACAGTTCCCACGAATTCCCCATCGATAGTGGTACCTACCATTAAGGGGAGTCTGGGATCCAAAGTCGGATACGAAGTCCCGTCCAAAGCTTGGATAAATTGCTCTGAAATCCATCCGCCAAGAAGAAGATTGTCGTTGTCTATTGCTACTTGGGCCCAAGGATTGAAGCTTTGCTCGAAGAAAAAGACTTGGGCATCATCCTCGTTGGAGGAGAATCCGGCATCCAGAGAAGCTAAGATTTCGGAGGCAGCATACCCTGGATCGTGAATCATAAACCGGGCCTTTAGGGAATGGCCAAATTTGGTCCACTTTTCAATGTCTCCGCCATATATAAAGTCATCATCACCTATGGTGATGGTACTTTCCTTCTCAAGATTGCCAATCCCCTGATCCAAAAGACTCAAAACCTGATCATAGAGTTGCTGATCATCATCGTAAGCTGGAGTGACCGTCTCGAAACTGAAACTTTGTGAATAGGGAACGTCCCCAAAAAAGTCCACTGTCATTCCCAGATTCAGAGCCATCAGGATCTGGGCAACTCCCAAGTAGTGATTTGCACCTGACTCAGTGGACTTGTCTATGATTACTCGCAGATCTGTCATGACATTATACAAGTTGAACCAAGTATTGCTGTAGTCGATAGGATCCATGATGTCGGAAGCACTGCCCGGATTTGGTGAAGCCAGGTACTGGACATAATTGCTCGTGGCGCTACCTGCACGATAGACATTTCTAGCAGTTTCGAAGGTGCTATTGGTCAACAAACCCGTGACCGGAGCGTCTTCGGGGTTGTTCGGATTTTCATTGACATCCAAAAACGATTCACAGGCTGAAGCCAAAAGAACCACTGATGCGCCAATCAATACGGTAAGTTTATTTCTAAATTTCATCGTTTCGCGGTTTTAAAGGTTACAGGCCAAGATTTAACGTCAGGAAATAGCTTTGAACACCGGGAAATCCCAGTCCGGTAAACCCGACGGCGTTTCCTCCTGCTCCTGCTGAGAAAGACTCCGGATCAAAACCATCCCAGGGAGTAGACAGGATGATGTTGTTCGCAGCAAGCGAAATCCTTGCGGTCCTAAAAGGAGTTCGCTCTAGAACAGAGGGCTGAAGACTGTAAGCCAGGGTAATGTTGCGGAGTTTAAGGAAAGAAGCATCGTTCACGAAGTTTTCGGAAGTGGTTCTATGATGGTTTCTCCAATACCCCGCTCCGTAATTTACTCCGTCCGGGCCTACACCCTGGCCAAGCCACACTTCCTTGGTATTTTGGGAACCGTCCGCCAAGACGCCATCAAAGACCCTGGTGTCATTCCTGGCCAACGAAGCTGCACCTTTTCCAAACGCGGAAATGAAATTTGCAAACTGGTTATATTGCTCCAGTCCTGTACGGAAATCAATCAGGAAAGAAAATTCGAAGCCTTTGTAGCTGAAATCATTTCTCAATCCTCCAAAGAATTTGGGCACTGCATTTCCCAACACTAGTTGGGATCCATTGCGCACAGGGAATCCATTGGCACCGATCAACACAGGCAAACTGCTGTCCAAAACGTCAGAGTCTGCATTGGCGCCGGGCCTGTTA
The DNA here is from genome assembly GCA_035458065.1 of Algoriphagus sp. Taxonomy (GTDB): domain Bacteria; phylum Bacteroidota; class Bacteroidia; order Cytophagales; family Cyclobacteriaceae; genus Algoriphagus. Next base: position 4,335 of record DATIAI010000442.1, read on the forward strand.
TAGCTGCTTCCGTAGATGTTACCGTAGGCTTGGCCCTCTTTCAGGATCATGGTCACCGTACTGCCAACGTAGCCAAACTGGGAGCCGACCACAATCTGATCAATTCCCTCCCGGATAGCTTTGATCTCGTTCTTATTGGTCGTCAGGTTAGCAGTGACATCCCATCGGAACTCACCGCTTTCGATGGGAGTGCCGCCCAAGACAATCTCCCAACCACGGTTTTCGATCTCTCCAGCATTGGTGGTATAGGAGGAAAATCCCGTGGCATCAGATATCGGAACAGGAATGATTTGGTCTTTGGCATTGGATTTATAATAGGTCACATCCAGATTCATACGATTGTTGAAAAAGGCCAACTGTGTACCAAATTCCAATGAATTAGTCGTCTCCGGTTTCAGATTTGGATCGCCGAAGGCTGAGTTTCTAGAGAAGCCGACCTGCCCATCCAGCGGATATCCATCCGGGGATACAAACGTAGCACCTAAAATATGGGGACTGGTGTCTTTACCTACTTGAGCGACAGAAGCCCGGATTTTTCCAAAAGTCACCCAAGTTGGCAAATCAAAGTTCTCGCTGAACACATAACCCAAATTGACAGAAGGATAAAAGAACGAGTTGTTGTCTTTGGGTAGCGTGGAGGAGATGTCGTTCCTTCCGGTGATGTTCAAAAACAGGAAGTTTTTGTAGTCCACCATCAAATCCCCATAGAAACCAACTAGTCTTCGGATACTTTTGTCCATCGAGCCAAATACCTGAGTGGTATTGTTGATGTTATAAAATCCCGGGATCACAAAGTTGGAGCCTGAAAGGGAAATCATGTCGTATTTTCTTTCGAAGATGTCATTCCCGAGTCTGAGCGTTGTGCCCAAGTTTGGATTCCATTGCTTCTTCAAGGTGATATAGAAGTTGGAAGTCAAGTCTCTGCTGTTGATTTTGCTTTCCTCGATAGAGCCGGTAGAGCTGAGGGGGACCTCTCCATCAATTCCCATCGGACCCGGAGTAATGGCTTCACGGGAATCGGAATAATTGTCCAAGCCCAATCGATAGGACAAAGTCAGCCAATCGGTTGGGCTATAGTTAAAATTTAAATTTCCGATGATTCGGTTGACATCATCCTCGTAGGTAGAAAACCGGGCATCGTAGATCGGGTTTGTGTTTGTGCCGACCGAATTCATCGTGCCGTCAGGATTGATATAGTCTCTCACATCGGCTGTTTCAGACCAATACATCATCCGCTCCAAAAACCGATCATGAGGCACGCGGTTGCCGCCCGAATTGGAGTAGTTCATGGATGCGGAAAAGTTGAACTTCTCACTGGCAGTGATCGTTCCCGAGAGCTTTGCGCTGGTTCTGTCCCAGGTAGAAAAAGGGATGATCCCACTCTGATCCAAGTGGCCAAAGGAACCATAGAAAGTTGCTTTTTCATTTCCTCCTGAAACACTCAGACTATTGTCAAACTGTATTCCGGTGTCAAAGGCTCGGTTCCAGTTGTCTTGGTAGACATAGCTCGGATCATTCTCCTCCGCTATATTGGCTCCCCAGGCGGGCCAAAAACTGTTGTCATCCCTTACTCCGGAGAAACCCTGCCCATACTGGTCTTGTAACTCCGGCATCGTCACCAATTTGTCAAAGCCCAGGGAAGAATTGAAATCTACCCGGATTTGACCGGATTTCCCCTTTTTGGTAGTAATGATCACTGCACCGTTGGCGGCGCGGACACCGTAGAGTGCAGTCGCGGCAGCACCTTTCAGCACCGACATCGACTCCACATCATTGGGGTTGATGTCGGCGATTCTGTTGGACATTCCCCGTGGGGTGCCGGATGATTCGACTGTAGAATTATCCACCGGCACACCGTCCACGACAAACAGTGGCTGGTTATCTGCGGAAGGGTCGAGAGAGTTGATTCCCCGTATGATGATCCTGGCAGACTGACCTGGAGCACCGCCGGAGTTGGTGACCTGTACACCTGCAGCCTGGCCCTGTAGTGCGTTGACCACATTAGGCTGTTTGGATTTCACTATTTGATCAGCATCAATGCTTTGTGCAGCATACCCGAGAGATTTCTTTTCCTGGGAAATACCAAATGCCGTAACGATCACCTCATCCAACTGGGAAGTCTCTGTAGCCAGGGACACGTTCAGCGTGGAGTTGTTTCCCACCGTAAGGCTTTTGTTCTGATAGCCGATAAAAGAGAAAATCAGAACCGCCTCTGGACCGGGAACAGCGATTGTATAATTCCCGTCCACGTCAGAGACAGTACCGGTATTCGTTCCCTGGATCAGGATGCTGACGCCGGGAAGTGGAAGTCCGTCTTCTGTCGAAGTTACTTTTCCGGTGACCTGCTGTTGGGCGATTGCTTCGAAGCCAAACGAACAGAACACCATGAAAAGCATTAAAATGTAGCTTTTCTTCATAATAATAGTTGTTTAATGGATAGTTGAATAAATAGAGTTTGTCAAAGTCTTTTTAAGTCCGAATAGCACGGACAAAAATCAAATAATATGTAAGGTCAGATTTGAAATCTTGCTTCCTTACTTGAAGCGCGAAGAATAACAGCTTTGAGGGATTTCCCTCTGGGTTTATTGGTTGACAGCCTTTAATTTAAACCAACAGATATGAAAATTCAATAAAAAACTAAGATTTCTAAAGTTTTAAACCCCAATTTATTAAGTTTCAACAGGTTTCTGTTTTGATTTTTTTATAAGCGGAAAGTCGCCTGAGAGCCCCTGTTTCGGTCCAAAAAGACTTGCGCACGGCAGTGCAAATTCTCCCTAAGGGGATAAAAATGACGCAAGGCCGAAGCCTAAAAAAATGTTTATAACTCAATTCTTCTCTGAATTGATCTGGGAGAAAAGAAATAGGATTTAGACAAAAAGGCCGTCCAGTTTAGTGGACGGCCTTCAAAAGTTTAGAATTGGTTGATTTATTTTTTGGTAATGATTTTTGTTTCGGTCACGATTTTCTTGCCGTCCTCATATTTGATTTCTTTTTTCACTTCCACATTTTCTGCCATTGCGGCTGTGCCATGAGGTTTTTCGGAAATGTGAGGAGCAATGACCAAAGCAACTATAGACATCAATTTGATCAGGATGTTCATAGATGGACCAGAGGTGTCTTTGAAAGGATCACCGACTGTGTCACCTGTCACCGAAGCCTTATGTGGCTCTGATTTCTTGTAATACATTTCGCCGTTGATTTCCACGCCTTTTTCAAATGACTTCTTGGCGTTGTCCCAGGCTCCACCTGCGTTGGATTGGAAAATACCCATTAAAACACCGGAAACAGTCACACCGGCAAGGGTTCCACCCAACACCTCCGGACCAAAGGCAAAACCGATGATGATAGGAGAAAGGAGCGCGATAGCACCCGGAGCGACCATTTCACGAATCGAGGCTTTTGTAGAGATCTCCACGCATTTCTCGTATTCCGGCTTGGCTTTGTACTCCATGATGCCTGGGATCTCTCTAAACTGACGTCTCACTTCATTCACCATGTCCATTGCAGCACGACCTACGGCAGCAATTGCAAGGGAGGAGAAAATAAACGGAATCATACCTCCGACAAATAAGCCTGCAAGTACAGGTGCTTTATAAATATCAATTGCATCAATACCTGCAATTCCAACGAATGCAGCAAACAAAGCCAAAGAAGTCAAAGCAGCAGAGGCAATCGCAAAGCCTTTTCCGGTTGCAGCGGTAGTATTTCCTACTGCGTCCAAAATGTCTGTACGACCTCTGACTTCCTCAGGTAGCTGACTCATTTCAGCAATACCACCTGCGTTGTCAGCTATTGGGCCAAAAGCATCGATCGCTAACTGCATTGCTGTAGTTGCCATCATCCCTGCAGCAGCGATGGCCACACCGTAAAGACCCGCAAATTCATATGCACCATAAATACCTCCTGCCAAAACAAGAATTGGTAAAACGGTAGATTCCATTCCAACTGCCAAACCTCCGATGATGTTGGTCGCGTGACCAGTTCCGGATTGTTTGATGATTGATAAAACCGGGCGCTTGCCCATAGCAGTATAATATTCGGTGATGATGGACATCAGTGTACCTACGACCAAACCTAAAACGATCGCATAGAACACATCCATACTGGTAAATTCATAACCCCTAATTGAAAGCGTTTCGGGTAGCATATATTGCACGACAAAAAATGATGCAATGCCAGTGAAAAGGATTGAAGACCAGTTACCCATATTCAGAGCTTTCTGTACATCCCCTTTGTCATCCTTGATCGTGACAAAAGCCATTCCCAGGATAGAGAATACGATTCCCAAGCCTGCTAAAACCATCGGAAGTAAGATTGGTGCAATACCCCCGAAGTTATCCAGAGAAACAATCTCACGGCCCAAAACCATGGTAGCAAGGATTGTGGCTACATAAGAACCAAACAAATCGGCTCCCATTCCAGCCACATCACCTACGTTGTCACCCACGTTATCTGCAATTGTTGCAGGATTTCTAACATCATCCTCAGGAATTCCGGCTTCTACTTTTCCAACCAAGTCAGCTCCTACGTCCGCAGCTTTGGTATAAATACCACCACCAACTCGGGCAAAAAGTGCGATTGACTCAGCTCCAAGTGAAAATCCTGCCAACACTTCCAGGACTTTTTCCATTTCGACGCCATTTACTCCGGCACCTGTACTGACAACAAACACTTGGTAAAGAATGATAAATATGGATCCAAGACCTAAAACAGCCAAACCCGCAACCCCCAATCCCATTACGGATCCTCCGGTGAAAGACACTTTGAGTGCATGTTTAAGACTGGTTCGCGCAGCCTGTGTGGTTCTCACATTGGCCTTGGTGGCGATTTTCATGCCTATATATCCGGCAAATGCGGAGAGGAATGCTCCAATGATAAAAGAAATAGCAATGGTAGGATGGGAGGTTTCCACCAGCATTCCAGACCATCCCAAAACAATGGCCGCAATGATTGCAAAGTAGGAGAGAACTTTCCATTCTGCTCTCAAAAATGCCATTGCTCCGTCAGCGATGTATCCAGCCAATTCCACCATGTTTTTGTCTCCGGTGTCTTGTTTGACAACCCAAGAGGATTTGATTGCCATTACGATCAGGCCGAGGATCCCCAGAGCTGGGACCATGTAAATCAACGCTTGTTCCATAATTTATTTGGATTCTATTTAGGTTTACTGTTTGTTAATTGGGCAAATATAGAATTTATACTTAATGCACCAAGGAGGTTAAAAAACCATTGCAATGAGAGGATTAAATCCGCCATTTCAATGGATTCAAAGCTGTTTTTACTTTCTTTTTTTTTAAAATTTATCTCCTGATTTTGGGGAAATGAACAAGTTATTGCGGTTTCTGTATTCTTTTAGAATGGGTTTATTTGAGATTTAAAGGAAGAACTATATGTATCTTTAATTATAGATAGTTGTTCAAATTATTATAAATCAGTGATTTAGTGTGTTGTATTCCGTTTTATGATTCATCTGTTTAATCTAAAATTTCCCTTTACCCGATTCCTATGAAAAATTCGCCTGATGATTTCTTATCCTCCGATTTCTCCAAATGGAAAGATTCGCCCATCCTCCTGGCACTCTGGTATGACGCCCAGGGTAACTGGGATTTGGCACATGACCAGGTAGACCAAATGCAGGGAAAATCCGCTGCTAGAATTCATGCCTACCTTCACAGAAAGGAGGGTGACGAATGGAACGCTAATTATTGGTATTCCAAAGCTGGAGAGAAAATGCCAAGCTTAAGTTTGGAGGAAGAGTGGGAGTTGTTGGTCAGGAGATTTTTGACCTGATTCTTACCGGTAACCATTTCTTTATAAAAATGGATATTTGTAAGCCAAATTTTCGGATCTATCAAAACACATAAGCCCTATCTCGGTTTCATATGAATGGTCCGGACTATTCTTTTGATAATCTTATTCAATCTCATGGGCTTACCTCCAAAATCACCTGCGGACTTTGTTTGGCAAAACCGAATCCTGATCCTAAAGTCCGAAGAGACCATTAGGGCATGGTCAATGGAAGAACAAAGACCTAATTTGAAGGACCGGAAATTATTGGTATTTCAGTTTAATGAAGAAAAACTGATCAGTACCAATTGTCAAGTTCCAATTGACGAGGGCCAATTTTTGGAAAAGTTGGTTGAAAAAAAGGATCAAAATATTCAATGGGTTTTGATCGGATTGGATGGGGATATCAAAAAATCAGGAAAGGAAATTCCAAACCCGGAGGAAATTTTTAAAATCATTGATGCAATGCCGATGCGTCAATCTGAGATTCGGAAATCCACAATTGATGGGCTTTAGTTAAATAATTTTTTTAAATTCACCTAAAAAATACCCTATACAGGGTATGTTTTAGTACATGTCACCTTCCTATTTTTGAAAAGGTTAACTCCAAATAAAAATGAAGTTCTTTTATCTTTCCTCTGAACCAAACATTAAGGGTCAATTTGAAATACATGAAAAGGAATGTGATTCAATTCCTGATTCCATCAACCGGGATTATTTGGGACCATTTAACAATGGCCGGGAGGCATTGCGTAAGGCGATTCTGATGAAACCCACAGCTATTTGTTGTGAAAATTGCTGTAAATCGCCTTTCCAGGCTGTTTTTACTTCAGTGAAAGGAAAGAAAGCCTAGAAGCCGAAGAATTCTGGTGATAATCAGTTTATCAAAATTCTTCTGGTGAAATTTGAATTCAAAGTCTTTTGAAAATCGTTGAAAATTGTAATTTCGAACCCCAATCGGGGTGTGGCGCAGTCCGGTAGCGTACACGTCTGGGGGGCGTGTGGTCGCAGGTTCAAATCCTGTCACCCCGACAAATTGGATTTTAAACAAAATCAAAACTCTGTAAATAGCTGATTTACAGAGTTTTTTTGTTTTAGGGTTATTCAAAAAAACATCAAAAGAATGCATATTCCCAGTGTACTATTCGGTGAACTCGAGAACTAAAAAAATCGCACACCAGAAGTTATTAATCAGTAGTAAATCAGTGGATTATGACATGTTTTAATTTGCTGATTTTTGAGAGCTAAAGGTTGTTTTGCCTTTTTCCATTTTTCTTCAGCCAAAAGGGGTCCAGTTCATTTTCGACAAATTTCTTCCCAGAGCCATATTTAGCGATTGTATCCAACTGCTCCGACGAAGCTGTTTCTTGGATTACCGGAAATAATGTCCGCTCCTCAAAGCGAATATGCTGCTCCAGTTCTTCTTCGATTTGTCCCAAAGTTTTCTCCGTGTCTTCCCAAGTGTCAAATAGCTTTCGCAGTCTTTTATGTTCACTTATCGCTTGTTTGATCAGAGCGTCTTCCTTCGAAAGAATCGGAAAAATGACTTTTTCTTCTTCTTCAAAATGGGCATTTAGATAGTTTTCCCAAAACCATTCG
>DATIAI010000443.1:0-3807 GCA_035458065.1 Algoriphagus sp.
AATCTTTTTCCCTCAAAATCAACTCCTGAAACAGAAATGGCTTCAAATCAAAAATAACCCGTTCTTCCTGGGGGTAAAACTCCTCCATGTTGATCGAAAGGATAGGACTGGAAGCAACTCGGTTGACTATATCACTCATAAGCTGAGTAGCGGATTTTTCTTGGAATGTAATGCTTTAAACTCCTTAAGGTAGTTTGGCACAAAGTAAGCAAGGTCAGCAAACTGTACTTTTTCATACCTATCAAAGGAGATTCGCCCCATATGACGGGCGGAAAATGAAGAATCGGAAATGAATCTAGCATTTTCATGTTGAACCAGTGACTTTACTTTGTCCACTGCATCTCCGAGAAAATAAACCCGATGGTTTTCCAAAAAGTTCTGAAATGAATTTTCAGAAAGCACCTCCGCATCAAGGTTAGCAATGGATTTCAATCTCCAATCAAAAACTTCCCGGTATACCTCCATCCTTCGGGCATCCAAAACCGGAATGACGAAATCGCCTTCTTCCAAAGAAATGGCGCTGGCAAGAGCCAGCAAAGTATTCACCCCGATCAAGGGTTTATTCAATCCAAAAGCCAAGCCCTTTGCAGTCGAAACTCCAATTCGCAATCCGGTATAAGAACCCGGCCCCTCGGAAACAGCAATTGCATCCAAATTTCTGAACTCAAGCCCCGCCTTTTCCACAACTTCTTCTATCAACAGAATAAGTCTCTCAGCATGAGCTCCGGGTTTACTCTCTTCCGAAAGCGAAATCAAATTTCCATCCTCATGGACTGCTACAGAGCAAATGGCAGTAGAAGTCTCAATAGCAAGGATATTGACCATGTTACTTGGTTGAGGCAGTAAGTACTTTGGAGATTTTTGAAGGATTCGACAGATAGGATTTTGCCAAATCAACAGCAGGGTCCTGATCAAGCCCTGCCTCAATCATTCCTTCCTGGAAGTAATACCTGGAAACTATCTCCTCACTCAGGATTTTTTTGACTTCATCTTTATGATTGTCGAGATCCTGCTCCTTGCTATGATTCACCTTTGCTTTGATTGCCTCAAGCTGTGCCTTGATTTCTTCAAAATAATCCTCCTTCTCCGCATACTTTTCCAAATCCTCCACAGACTTCTCAACATATGTGGTATAATCGTATTCCTTGCCTACCAAGAACTTCTTGAATTCTTCATAATCCTTATCCGAAATTGAAAAAGTCATTGGATCAGAAATAGACTGATTCTTGTAGAAATATTGAGTAGCAAAATCAAAGACGTGATTGCCGGCGACCAAAGTATAGGAAATAGGTGCGTAGGTCACTTCCTCCACCAGATCATCAGGTTCAATGCCAGCTCCGTCCAATACTACTCTCCCGTTTGCGGTTTTGAATTCTTTTCTCAAGGAGTCGGGAACTGATGTAATTGATCCATTTTCTCTGGATTGGGCATAATCTATTGCCTGAATACATCGACCGCTTGGAATGTAATATTTTGCAGTGGTGATTTTCACCTGCGCATTATAGGTCAATGGAATGGTAGTTTGAACCAGACCTTTCCCGAAGGATTTTCTCCCAACCAAAACAGCACGGTCATAATCCTGCAAAGCACCGGCAACGATTTCTGCAGCCGAGGCACTTCGCTCATTAATCAGCACTACAATCGGAATATCCTTATCCACTGGAGTTTTGGTGGTCTTATAAGTATAATTCACATTTTGAAGTTTCCCGAGTGTCTTGACCACTTCTTTTCCTTTGGGAATAAAAAGATTGACAATCTCCACTGCCTCATTCAACAGACCTCCCGGATTATCTCTCAGATCCAAAATCAATCGGTCTACACCCTGAGATTTGAGATTTACAAAGGCATTTCTCACCTCACCGGATGCATTGGTGGTAAAATCAGCCAGTTTGATGTAACCCGTTTTATCATCCAGTTTTCCGTAGAAAGGCACATTCTTCAATGTGATTTTTTTCCGAACTAAAGAAAAATCCAGCGTGTCTTTATCCCGCAAAACTTTAACAGTCAAGGGAGTATTAGCGGGGCCTTTCAAAAGTTCGGAAACTTCGGAAGTAGGTTTTCCGACCACATCCACAGAATCAATCTTCAGGAGGTAATCTGCAATTTTCAAACCCGCTGTTTGTGCTGGAAAACCAGTATAGGGCATCAAAACCATGTTTCCCTCTCCCCGATTACCAATTAAAGCCCCGATTCCGGCATATTCCCCGGTAGTCAGCATTCTGAAATCATCGGAATCCTCCTCCGGAATATATTCGGTATAAGGATCTAATTCTTCCAGCATTGCATTGATACCAATGGTCACCAACTGGTCGGGGTCGATCTCATCCACATAATAGGAGTCTAATTCTCTGACCAGAGTAGCGAAAATGTCAATGTTCTTAGCAAGGGCAAAAAGCTTGTCATTTTTCACCTGAAAGGCAAAAACCCCAGAAAAAAGAACCAGAATCAAGGGGATAAACACAATTGGCTTTTTCAATTTTTGTATCATTTGGGAAGAGTATTTTGAGGTAATTCCTGGTGCAGCTTATTGAGGGCTTGTATCATTTTGGGTTCGATCTCAGCAAAAGACATTTCAACCTTACCAACAAATATAAAGCCCAGGATAATTCCATCTGCAGACAAAAGATGCTTATTGAGTCTGTAGGCTTCCTTGAGCCTTCGCTTGATGAAATTTCTGCCGTTTGCCCGTTTGATTTTCTTTTTCGAAACGGAAAAAAGCACTTGATTAGCTTGCCCCGAAAGGTCAATTTTTCTTAAAAAAATGACTTTGAAAGGGTATAAAAAAAAAGAGGAACCTTCGTTAAAAAGTTCCTTGATTTGTTTTTCGGCATGTAGCCGTTCAGATTTGGGAAGTCGATAATTCATCGCAAGGACAGTACTCGTATGTGAACATACGAAAACCAGCGCTAAGAATTACTTCTTCAAAGTCTTTTCAGAAGATACAGTCAACTTGTGTCTTCCTTTTGCTCTTCTGGCTCTCAAAACTCTTCTACCATTAGCAGTAGCCATTCTTTCTCTGAAGCCGTGCTTGTTTTTTCTTTTTCTATTAGAAGGCTGGAATGTTCTTTTCATGATCGAATATCGTTATCTAATTGCTCCCTTGACTTTTCTCTTTGGCATTGACCCCAAAAAGGACTGCAAAGATATGTACCATTTTCTTAAATACAAATCCACCTTCTACATTTGTTTTGAGACTCAGTAAGAAAACCATGATCCACTTCTATTTTTCCTGCAAAAATCCCCCTTCACAATATATCCAAATCCGCCTGGAACTTGATGTTCTGGAAAAAAAACCAATTTTTCTCCAACTTCCAGCTTGGAGGGCAGGTCGCTATCAGCTGGCAAATTACGCTCAGAATATTCGGGGGTTCCAGGTCTTTGATGAAAAAAATAATCCGCTTCCCTTCAAGAAATCCTCTAAAGACCGGTGGGAGATCCTACCAAATAACCTGGGCAAGATTCTAATAGCCTATGAATATTGGGCCGGAAAAATGGATGCCGGAAGCGCTTGGGCGGATGATGAGCAGATTTACGTCAATTTGGTCAACTGTTGTTTTGAGGTTTTGGGTAAAAGCAATGAGAAAATCGAACTATCTCTCAACCTGCCTGAATTCCCCCAACAAATATCCACACTGATCCCAATTGGGGCTTCAAAGTGGCGTGCTGAAAACTTCCAAATCCTTGCTGATTCGACGATTCTCGCCTCCAAGAATCTGATTCATTGGGAATATGAGGTAGAGAAAACCAACTTTCACATCTGGATCCACGGTGAAGTTCATTTTGAACAAAGCTTATTTCTTAATCGAT
>DATIAI010000444.1:0-5745 GCA_035458065.1 Algoriphagus sp.
AAGGATTTTTGCCAGCTCGATCCGCATTCTCCATCCTCCGGAAAACTCCGAAGTCGAACGCTGGAAATCATCCCGAACGAAACCCAATCCCAAAAGCACTTTTTCCACCTCGGCTTCGTAATTGACCTCTTCGATGGCATAAAATTTTTCACTTAACTCAGAAACCTGCTCGATCAGCTTGTAATAGGCATCCGATTCGTAGTCCGTTCGGACGGTCAATTCTTCGTTGATTCGTTCGATTTCGGCTTTCATCCCCAGATAGGAAGCAAATGCCTTGGACGTCTCCTCCATCACCGAGCAGTCATCCGCCGTCAGCAAATGCTGTGGCAAGTAGGCCACGACGTAGCCTTTTGGTGCGGAAACGGCCCCCGAACTCGGCTTGTTTTGACCGGCGATGATCTTGAGCAAGGTGGACTTTCCTGCACCGTTTTTGCCCATGAGGGCGATCTTGTCGCTTTCGTTGATGTTGAATGTGATGTTGCTGAAGAGCGGGCTGCCACCGTGGATGACGGAGACGTTATCGACTGAAATCATGAATCTTGAAATAGAAGGCGCAAAGGTAAGAAATTGAAGATTGAAAAATTGGAAGATTGAAAAATTGGTCAACGGTCCACGGTCGACAGTCCACCGTTCGATGCGATTTACGATCATCGGTGGACTGTGGTCTGTCGACTGTTGACAATTTCATTTTTACGCTGTGTGGTTGACTCCAAATAAATTAACTTCGCCACATGCTTGTAATCGTCACCGGTGTCTCGGGTACGGGTAAAACCACCCTGGGGTCTCTTTTGGCCGAAAGGCTTCATCTTCCTTTTTTTGATGCGGACCATTTTCACCCTGCGGAAAATATCGCCAAAATGAGTGCCGGGCATCCATTGAATGATGTGGACAGGATCCCCTGGCTACAAGCTTTGGCTGACAAATTGAAAGAATCGGAGCTGAAAGGCGGAGCAGTTTTAGCCTGTTCTGCTTTGAAAAATGCCTACCGGGAAAAGCTTTCCGTGTCTGAAAATCTCCGCTGGATTCACATGATCGGAGACCGGGATCTGATCTGGGAAAGGATGCTTGCCCGCCAAAACCACTACATGAAAGCCGGAATGTTGGATTCCCAGATTGCTACCTGGGAAAAACCTCAATCTGGATTCGAACTTGATATTTCCGGGACTCCCGAAGAACTGTTCGAGGAGTCTCTCAATTACCTTAAATCTCAACCTATGAAAATGAAAATGGGAGTGATCGGGATGGGCGTGATGGGCAAAAGCCTTGCGCTTAACCTTGCCGAAAAAGGCGTTCCGGTATCACTGTATAACCGATTTGTAGCCGGAAAAGAAGAAGGAATCGCCCAGAAGGTGGTCGATGAAAATCCGGACTTTTCCAACCTACTCGCTTTTGAGGATTTACAAAAATTTGTGGACTCGCTCGAAAAGCCAAGACGAATTCTGATGATGATTCCTGCCGGAGCTGCAATCGACGCTCAGTTGGACACCTTGATTCCGATCTTGGAAAAAGACGACCTCGTGATCGATGGGGGAAATTCTTTTTACATGGATTCTGAAAGGCGAGTCGCCAGACTTCATGAATCTGGAATGCATTTCCTGCCCATGGGAGTTTCCGGTGGTGAAGAAGGGGCCCGTCGTGGTCCATCCATCATGCCAGGAGGAAATGCCGAAGGTTATGCTATGGTGGAGGATTTCTTGGGTAGAATCTCTGCAAAAGACAAAAACGGTAAACCCTGCGTGACTTATGTTGGACCGGGAGGTTCGGGCCACTTCATCAAGATGGTGCACAACTCGATCGAATACGGGGAGATGCAGGTTTTGGCGGAACTGGTACACTTGCTTCGTTTTGGTTTTGGATGCTCCGCGGAGCAGGTATCTCAGATTTTCACAGAGTGGGGCAAAGGCGAATTGAAGTCGTTTCTACTCGAAATCACAGCCGATCTGCTCCTTTTCAAGGAAGACGGCGATCTGCTTTTGGACAAAATCCTTGACCAGGCCGGTCAAAAAGGAACGGGTGCCTGGTCCTTGACCACGGCATTGGAATACGGTATTCCTTACAGTCCATTGGCAGAATCTGTGAATGCGCGGGGAGTTTCGGGTGAAAAGGCGATGCGGGTTGCATTTTCAAAGACTTTCCAACATGAATTTGTGAAAGTGGAAGGCTCTCTCGATTCCTGGCTTCCAAAGATCAAAGCCGCTTATTCCCTTTCCAGAATTATCAATCATGAAGTCGGTTTCCGTTTGATGAAAACTGTTTCTGATACCAAAAACTGGAACTTGAATTTCAATGAAATCGCCAGAATCTGGACCAATGGATGCATTATTAGATCTGGCCTGATGGAGACGATTTCTTCTAACTATTCAGACTCGGTAACTTTCTTTGAAACTTCAGGAGTAAAAGAAAAGGTGATATCAGGAAGAAAAGATCTTGCCGCGTTGGTTGGCTTGGGCTTGACTCACGGTTTTGCACTTCCGGTGATGAGCGCGGGAATCAATTATCTGTTGGGGAGAATCACAGCGGAATCCAGTGCGTCGGTGATCCAGGCACAGCGGGATTACTTTGGAGCCCATACTTATCAGAGAAAGAACGATCCAAGTGGGAAGTTTTATCACACGGAGTGGATATCTTAAGTTAGAAGTATAAATTTTGAAATCTAAAAGGCTGGATTGATTCCGGCCTTTTTTATTGCTCACAGATGGCGCAGCTATTCAAAGATTCACTACTTACTTTTTACAACTTACCAGTTACCAGATTATTTCGCCTGCAATCAGTGGGGAAATCAAAATTTTCCACCGTCGGATTGGTTTGCAAATGGGAAAGGTCGAAATTATGTTTTGAACCCTAACCCAGGCAGCTATGAAACCCGCTAAAATTCTGTTTTGGCTCTTTTTTCTGAGCTTTTTTACTAATACTGCACTCTTCTCTCAGGAACTCCTGATCAATCATGTGAATGTCATTACCATGCAGGATGACAAAGTTTTGGAAGACCATTCGATCTATGTGAAAGATGGTATCATCATGGAGATTGCTCCCGAGGAAGAAATCAGCGTAGCTGGAATCCGGACTTTGGATGGACGGGGAATGTATGTTTTCCCGGGTTTAGCGGAGTTTCATGCGCATTTGCCAACTCCAGAGCAATTCGGTCCAGAGTTTCAGGAGGAAGTGTTGTGGCTTTATTTGGCCAACGGAGTTTTGAGAATTCGCAGTATGTTGGGCCACGAATCACATTTGGAAATTAAGGATCGGGTGGAAAAAGGGGAGATTCCCGGTCCTCGGATGTTTATTTCCGGGCCATCTCTTAATGGAAATTCCGTTACCGATCCTGATGCTGGTCGAAAGATGGTCAAAGATCAAAAGGCAGCGGGATACGATCACCTCAAACTTCATCCCGGACTGGACACTCCGAAATTTTTGGCAATTGCGGATGAGGCCAAGAAAGCGGGAATTTACTACGGGGGGCACGTTTCGATGGATGTTGGACTCGTTACTTCGGTCACTAATGGTTACCGATCCGTGGAGCACATCGATGGATATTTGGAAGCGATGGTCACTGACAAATCCAAGTTGGACCCCACCAAATCAGGTCCTTTTAATATGCTGGCTGTTGGGGATGTTGATATGAGTTTACTTCCCGGATTGATCAAGATGAGCCTCGAAAACAAAACTTACATCGCTCCAACAATGACCCTTTTCGAACGGTATTTTGGCTATCAGCCTGCCTATGAATTGCGGCAGCAACCGGAAATGTTTTACCTGCCTGGCCAACTGGTAACTCAGTGGTTTAATACCAAATCACAACTTGAAAGCAACGGAGTGTTGGCTGAAGCCAAAGTGAAACCTTACCTGGAGTTTCGTCAGAAGCTTTTTTTGGAACTTCATAAAGCAGGAGTCCCAATGATCATGAGTTCGGATTCGCCGCAGGTTTTTAATGTACCGGGATTTTCAATCCATAGAGAAATAGAATCAATGTCCAATGCCGGAATGTCCAATTATGAAATTTTGAAAACCGGTTCGGTAAATTGCGCGAAGTATTTTGAGGAAGAAGGAGAGTGGGGAGTGTTAAAACCCGGTGCCGCAGCAGAATTTGTCATGGTGCAGAAAAACCCACTGGAGGATCTCACCACCATGCAAAAACCACAGGCGATTATGATCGGGGGGAAATTTATGCAGCGGGATGAGTTGCAGTTGCAATTGAATCTAATCCGACAAAAGTATGTCAGACAATAAGAATTGCGATTTTTGATTAATGAATTACGATGTTCATGAAAGTGTTGAACTTGATTTCAATATTTGCCAATTCTCCATTGCCATTCTCCATTGCCACTTTTCAACTTTCTGACTTAATTTCCAATCATTCAATTTTCCAATTTTGCAATTCCTAAAACCCATGAAATACCTAACCCATTTCGCCACTATCGTAATCCTTTCTGCAGCGGTGGCCTGCTCTCAAAAACCTACTCAAGAACCTGTTAAAGAAGAAATCAATCTAATGATCAAAGCTGAAAAAGTAGCTGAACATGAAGGTCAGCCGGTATTCCATTACGTCTTGGACAACGGAACTATGCAAGTTGAAATGTCCAATTACGGAGGACTGATCTCCAAAATCATCGCGCCGGACAAAAATGGAAATCTTGAAAACATTACCCTGACTTTGGATAGTGTTCCAGAATATCTAACCAAATCCAATCCGTTTTTTGGAGCGACAGCAGGTCGGGTAGCCAACAGAATCGCCAAAGGGAAATTTGAACTGGATGGAAAATCCTACGAACTCGCCAATAACAACGGCGAAAATCACCTCCATGGTGGGTTAGTAGGCTTTAATAAGAAAGTTTGGAAACCGGAAACTTACACCAATGACTCCATTGTCGGAGTAAAAATGACCTACGTGAGTCCAGACGGAGAGGAGGGATATCCCGGAACATTGACGTCTGTTCTTTGGATGGAACTGACTACCGACAATGTGCTGAGAATCCGCTTCGAGGCGACTACGGACAAGAAAACGATTGTCAATCTGACCAATCACACGTATTTCAACCTCGGAGGAATTCACCGGGATGTGCAGGATCATGAGTTTCAGTTCTGGGCGGATGCCTACACTCCGGTGGACGAGGGATTGATCCCTACCGGCGAGGTGAAGGATGTGACAGGAACACCATTTGACTTCCGAACCCCAAAAATCCTTGGTGACCAAATCACTGCCAACGGCGGAGGATTTGATCACAACATGGTAATGAAAACAGAAAAATCAGCTGAAATGAAGCACTTCGTAAAAGTGCGACATGCCGAAAGCGGTCGCGTGATGGACATGTATTCTGATAATGTTGGCGTACAGTTTTACACAGCTAATTTCATCAAAGATTTTGCCGGAGCAGATGGCAAAACCTACGACAAGCATTGGGGCTTTTGTCTTGAATCCCAAAACTGGCCTGACGCGATCAATCATGACAACTTCCCAAGCCCGATCCTAAATCCGGGAGAGAAGTACGAGCATACTATTGAGTATCGATTTTCGGTAGAGAAGTAAAAAAGAACCCTCCAAGAGCTTCGAGACTCTTGGAGGGTTTTGGTATTTTTTAGGAGTCAATTCGGAATTTTTCCGAATTAAGTGTGAAAAAATTACAGAATTGGCTTCAACTGCAAATTCTCCCCGATTGCCCGAATTACTTTTACAAGGTGGAACATACCCTCCAAGGGTTTAAAATCCCTTAGAGGGTTTCTATGTAAAATCTTAATACCTAACTATTT
>DATIAI010000445.1:0-4437 GCA_035458065.1 Algoriphagus sp.
GAATTCAACAGAATCCAAGTCAGGCGTTCTTAGGATGGTAAAAACAAGTACGGCTATAATCGGATATAGCATAAGTTTAGACCAGCTTATGAGCGTTTTGAGGTTGATCGTGATGGCAGAAAAAAACCAGATTGCTGCTCCAATATTCAACAAGCCTAGGAGATTAAACTTAATATCATTAAAGATGACCTTCCCACTTTCATCAAAAAAAGCAGCTGGGATTGCCAAAATGATGATAATCAGACCTATACTTCCTTTTGCCGTAAAATTTCTGGAAATCATCAATCCGAGTGGACATAAAAAAAGCAAAATATACTTACCCAACTCGTAAGGTAAAAAAGGATCTGCTTGAGCCAATCTTCCCAATGCCTCAAATGAAGCAAAATAAATAATGATTTCAGCAATGAGCCTTGGCCGGTCTTTAGTGCTTACTTTGAATAGATTGAAAATAGAATAGAGAAAGGTGATATAAAAGAATCCTACTACCGGTAACGCACTTATAGTGGAAGCCACACCTAACAAGACATGAACAATAAACCAGAAAAAGGAATACTTGTACTTTTTGAGCTCTGATAAAAAAACCCTCATTTCTTTATTCTTGATTTATTAAAGTACGATACTCTTCAAAAAATTTGTCACCCCCAAACTCGGTCTTTACTTTTTCCTTAAAGCGCTGTGATTTGGCATT
Organism: Algoriphagus sp.; assembly: GCA_035458065.1. Classification (GTDB taxonomy): domain Bacteria; phylum Bacteroidota; class Bacteroidia; order Cytophagales; family Cyclobacteriaceae; genus Algoriphagus. Next base: position 689 of record DATIAI010000445.1, read on the forward strand.
GGCTTCTATTGGGTTTTCGATTAATTCGATCATTTGAGAAGCCAAGGATGAAACATCGTTTGGGACTGCCAAATAACCACAGCGTCCATTCTCCAACAAATCAGGACAGGCTCCTACAGCAGAACATACTATTGGAACTCCACTCATTCCAAGCTCAAGGACAGAAACAGGCAGTCCCTCAACATCCGAAGAGAGAACTGCAAACCTCGCTTTGTCAAACCAATCCTTCAATGCAATTACAGGCCCTGTAATAGATACCCTATCATGTAATTTTTTTGAATGAATCAATTCTTGTAACTCCCGGAGATATTTCACATCCTCACATGTCCCAATCAATGCCAACATAAGGTTAGGATAGGTTTTTGTGACTTCTGAAAATGCCAGGATCAAATTTCGGTGATTTTTTGGCTTTTTGAGATTGGCCAATGAAATGATCCAATTCAAACTATTTCGTTCCACCTGTTTGAAAGTAATTCGATCAGGGAAATTCCCAATAAATTTACTTTTAGGGATGTGAGGAAGTTCTTTTTTTACCCAATCTAACAATTCAAAATTGACCGCAATGACACGGTCAATCCCTCTTTGGATATACTTCACTTTCTTTCCAAAGCGACCACTATCGGAGGAAAAGCCACCATAATGCGCATGCCATACTATCTGTGTATTCGGCAGGAAAAGCCCCAAAATAGCAGCCCAAAAAATAGAAGAATCATGGGCATGAATTACGGTAGGTTTAAACTTCTTTATTTTTCCAAATAATTCAAAAAACGTAGGTAAGTCTAATGTTCGTTTTTTGGAGAGAATCACCAAAGAACTCTTTGCATGGATAAGTTCCTCCAAAGGACCACCTTTCCTTGAGGCAATGAGCAAATTTGCAATTCCTTTTTCTTCAAAGAGATTTGCCAAATTCACAGCCATTCTTTCTCCACCTCCGATATCAAGAGAATCGATCAACTGAATTATTCTCATGTGAACTGCTCAATTTCTTTTTGGAATTTTTCCAAAGTGAATTGTCTGGCCCATTCCATTGCATTTTGACTTGTAAGTTGAAAAAGTGACTCATCCTGCAAATAGGGAAGTAAGGCCTGATAAATTTCCTCAGGATTTTTGTTGAGAAGAACTCCTCTTTCTCCATTTTTCCCAATCATCTCCGGTACGCAACTAACTGCTGAGGTGAATGGTACACATCCCCAAAACATGGCCTCTGCAACCGCCTTTGGCCATCCTTCAGTTCGGGAAATAAAAATCAAAAAGTGAGAATCTTTTAAAGTTTTTTTGATTTCAGCGGCTGAAATATTTCCTAAAAAAAACACATGATCCGAAAGTCCCATTTCCTTAGAAAGCTTCTCCAGGTCTTTTCGCATCACACCATCTCCACAATAAGTGAACTCAAAGTCTATTCCGTGGTTGAGCAGAATTTTGCTCAGGTAAATACCAATTTCCGGATTTTTACCATCATAAATAGCCCCGATATACACCAATTTAAGCTTGCGCTTTAAGGAAGTTTTAATCACGGTTTCCTCCTCTTCTTTTCTATAGCTTGCTGTAAAAAAGGGGACCACGTTAGAGGAATTATCCGGCCAATTTCCATAAACCAAGACTTTTGAATTTCTAGTCAAAAAGGTTGAATTTGCAATTCTTCTTTGAATTTTGTAGGTCAAGGGTTGAACAGATTCAGGATCCCAGTTTCCTGCGTATTTAATGGTTTTGAATTTCCATGGGAAAAGCACCTGAACAAACATCGCCAACAGCCCCATATTACCCGGGATTCTAATATGAATGTGATTGGATTTCCACATTTCAATGAAAATCCTAAACAGAATATATGGCACCTGCACGAGGGCATTGAACCTAGCTGACCAAGTCTGTACATGATATGCGGGTACAGATTCGAACCTCAGATTTGGATGATCATAGGCTAAGTCAATTTTTCCAGGCTTTTTGGTTGGAATCAATGGAGCCAGGACAGTAACTTTTTTTTTGTTTTTTGTCCATAGGTTCATTTCTCTCACATATGGTCCGTAGGCATAGAAGTTCCCGTTTTCTTCAAAGTGATGAACACAGGTAATGATCAAAAAATTACCCATTAATGACTTGGTTGTAAAAACTAAGATTCTCCTTCAAAACTATATGAAAACCAAAGTTCTGTTCAACAAAGGTTCTAGCAGCAAGGGATATTTCATTTTTTCTTTCCAGGGAATTGAAGGCTTCTTCAATGGTCTCAACTATACTTGAAACCTTAAGTGGATTACATAGGAAACCGTTAATTCCTGATTGGATCGTTTCAGGGCCAGGACCTTTATCTGTAAAAATGACGATTTTTCCCATTGCCATTGCTTCAGGTGCTACCAGTCCCTGGGTTTCCATGAAGGAAGGGAAGATGCAGATTTCAGCACTTTTATAGATATCAGGGATTTTTTCGTGGGATACAGGATCGTGAATTTTAATATGGGATTCTAAGTCCCCTTTTATTTTCTTGCGAATCATGTCTTTGTAAGAATCCCCGTTTGGATAAAACCAATCCTTCCCATAAATATCCAATTGGACGTTTGGAAAATTCTTCTTCACTTGATCAATAGCCAATACTAGATTTTCCACCCCTTTCTTCTCACATACTGTACCTACGAAAACCAGACTATGGGGATTAGAATTCAAAGAACGGGGAGAATAGTTGAATTTATGGATATCAATCCCATACCTGATTTTCTTAATTGGCCTATTGTGAAAATTCAGAAGTTTGCCTGTATGAACTCTTACATAATCGGAAACAGCAATAAAGGCATCTGCATTTTTGAAAGATCGTTTTTCCTGAAAACCCTTCCAGAATTGGATTTTTCGGTTTTCTGATTCAGCAAAAAAATGATGACCTCCATGAAGTCGGATGATAAATTTAATCCCTTTTGGTTTCTTTAAAAAGGCAAATGCCAACTCTGATCCCTCAACAATGTCCAAAGGAGTTTCTTCATGGATTTCTCTAAGTTTTTGATTCAAACCTTTTGCAAGGAAGAACCAGTTGATTCCTGGGAATTTGTGGTTAGGAATTCTGATTATCCTCACTCCATTAATGGTAGTATCTTCGAAATCATTAGAATTGTTTGCCCCTAAAACGGTGACTTTGCAACCGGCTTTGACCAACTCATGTAGATAGGCTTGAAGAAACACGCCAACTCCCCCAGGATTTAATCCAGGTTTGGGAAATTCATGCGTTAAAAAACAAAGATTCATCTGCTAAATTCTATAGCTGTAACAACCAGTCCGCTATTTTCTTGGAAGCCAGTACGTCTTGCTCTTCGTAAACTATTTTTTCTTTCCATTTTTTTCTATCAGGTCCGACGATGCCAGGATTCTCAATAGCTTGTAAGATTTTGGATTCGATTTCTTCAGGTGAGTTGATCCAACCTACCGGATCCAGACCATCCATGGTTCTAAAATGCTGAAATTGATAAGTTCTTTTAATGGACCAAGGATGAGTTGGAACGACATTATAGTTGACATAAAGACCCGGCTTGTCAAATTGTGCAAAATCCAATGCCATAGTGGACCCCACATTGATGACAGTAGAACAATGACGGGCAAGATTGACTAAAACTGCAATATCCTCATAATAAGGAAAAAAGGTGTTCCAGACCTTTCCGTGTTTCCATTTGGGAGGCATCAACACAATATTGGAGTACTTTTCAAGCACCTCGAGATACCTTTGGTGGCCTTCTATCGGCACCGGTCTAAATAGAATTTGAATATCCTCCCGG
>DATIAI010000446.1:0-17737 GCA_035458065.1 Algoriphagus sp.
AGGGAATTGAAATCAAATTTTATACAGTAGATGGAATCCTTGAAACGACCATGGTCGCAGATAGGGGCTACTATATGAAAAATGAAAACCTCTATCGAGGCGAAGGAAATGTACAGATCCAAAACCTTCTGAAAGACCAGCGGTTGCAAACAGAAGAGATCTTTTGGAATCAGGCCCAAAAGAAAATTTATACTGATAAGTTTGTGACCATTCAGGAAAAACAGACCCTATTTAACGGTACAGGAATGGAAGCTGATGACAGTTTTACAAATTACAGACTCAAACAAGTAAGAGATAGCCGGACCTTGTTGCCCGGAGAAGGAATATGAAATCTAGCATGCCGCAGGTGACACACACTGGGATGATTATCAACCATGCGAAATTGCTCCCGATAGCTATAGGGATGACCATAAAAAAGCAATTACAATACCGATGAAACTAGGAGATGTTTTGATTCTTTCACTTGCTTTAGCCTTAGGGGTGATTGGGATTCACCAGAGTATTACTGTTGGAATCGAAAATTCTTACTTCTTATTCATGCTTTCGGTTGGAATGTTGTTTTGGTTTCAACTTCGGCGAAACAAAGCGATTGAATCCGAAAAAGCCCCTCCCACCACACCTAAACAGAAGAAGAAACGCTAAGCATGGAATCCAGCTATTTGTTTTATGTCATAATAACCTTGGTTTTTTCGGCATTCTTTTCAGGAATGGAGATTGCCTACATTTCCTCCAATAAACTTCAGATCGAACTTCAAAGTAAACAGGGGTTATTGAGCGGCAGAATTCTCAGCAAGTTCGTCCAAAAGCCCGGTCAATTTATTGGCACGACCCTGATCGGAAACACCATCATGCTCGTGCTCTATGGTACTTTCATGGCGTTTTTGTTGGACCAGCCATTAAGAGGAATTCTTCCTGAATCATTGAATAATGAAGCGGTAATCTTGGTAACACAGACTGTATTGTCCACAATTATCGTCTTGATCACCGGGGAATTTCTTCCCAAAAGCTTTTTCATGTTGAATCCCAACAACATGCTTACAATTTTTGCACTCCCGTTTTTTGGGATTTATTACCTGATGTACCCCATCGTTTGGTTGATTGTGGGTCTTTCCAGATTATTTATCACCAAAATCCTTCGGTTGGAGTATAACGAAGAGAAGCCGGCCTTCACCATTACAGATCTCAACTCCTTCATCAAAGAGCATTTTCGTCAGGCAAATGTCAACCAGAAAAAAATGGAAATCGATTCCAAGATTTTTGACAATGCCATAGAATTCAAAACCGTCCGCATCAGAGAATGCATGGTTCCCCGTACCGATATCGTTGCAGTGGAGGTCGATGATTCCATCGCTGAGCTGAAAAATGTTTTCCAGGAAAGCGGACATTCTAAAGTAATTGTTTACCGGGAATCAATCGATGAGGTGATTGGGTATTGCCATCAATTGGAGCTTTTCCGGAAGCCAAAAACCATCGAGGAAATTTTGACACCGATAATTATAGCTCCGGAGTCGGCCTTGGCAAATGAAGTTTTGATTCAGTTTATCCAAGAGCGAAAAAGCCTCGCTTTGGTGGTGGATGAATTTGGGGGAACCAGTGGGATAGTTTCTATGGAAGATATTATCGAAGAAATATTCGGAGAAATTGACGACGAATATGACAACGATGACTTGGTCGAGCAAAAAATATCTGAGGATGAATACCTGCTGAGCGCCCGCCATGAAATCGATTACCTGAATGACAAATACGGATGGGATTTGCCCTATGGAGACTTTGAGACCCTATCTGGACTGTTATTGTCCCTGACCGAAACACTCCCCAACAAGGGAGCACATGTGAGTTTTGGGAAATATACCTTTACAGTTATGTCCAAAGAAGCACACCGAATTGAAACTGTGCGACTGAAAATCAACGAATCAGAGAAATTCTAGGTCTGACTTTGTTCTGGGGGAAATTTTGAATTTCGCCCCCAATGCTATTATTTTGCGACACTTCTAAAAAGCGTAGTATCAATAATGGCGTTAATTAAGCAAATAAGACAGCGGACAGGTCTCGCAATCGGTGTAATAGCCGGCGGGTTGATTTTATTCCTCCTCGGTGGAGACCTCTTGAGTCCAAATTCCTCCCTACTCAATTCCAATCAAAATATCGTTGGTGAAATCGCAGGTGAGGAAATCACGCTTGAAGAATATTCCCTCAAAGTGGAAGAATTCAAAGCAATGTTCCAGCAAAGATCCGGTCGAGTTGCTTCCGAACCAGAAATGGTTTCTGTAAGAGAACAGGCCTGGCAGGCGATGATTGTTGAGCGCGTGTTTGATGAGGAATACGAAAAGCTCGGCTTGACCGTCTCCAATGAAGAATTGGTAGATATGGTGCAGGGGAAAAATATAGTACCTGAGCTAAGAGCTCAATTGGTAAATCCTCAGACTGGCCAGTTTGACAAAAATCAGCTGATCTCTTTCCTACAGACATTAGAGACTGCAGATCCTGCCCAGCAGGCGGCTTGGGCTCAGCAGGAACAGCTGTTTGCGCAATCCAGGTTGAGAATCAAATACGACAACCTTCTGGCTACTTCAGAATACGCTACTACTGCCGAGGCAAAACTGGAACATAAAGCTGCCAATACCATCGCCGATGCTTCAGTTCTATACATTCCTTACTATGTGATCCCTGATGGTGATGTGAAGATCGAGGACAGCGAGCTATCTGCTTATCTGAACAAAAACCAGGATAAATTCAAAGTTGGTAATACGGCCAATCTGGAATACGTTTCTTTCAGCATTTTGCCAAGTGGCCAGGATTCAGCTGAAGTTATTTCAAGAATCAATGAATTGACTGAAGGACTGAAAACCGCTGAAAACGATTCTGTTTTCGTCAGTCAGAATTCAGAGCTTCAGAATCCGTTTTTCACTTTCAGCCCAGGCGACCAGTTGCCAACCAGCCTAACCACCAATGTGGCCGAACCGGTAGTGGGACAGACCTACGGACCTTATGTGACTGCAAATTCCAGCTACGTAACTTACAAAATCTCTGATCAGTACCAAGGCACTCCGAAAATGAGAGCTTCCCATATTCTTTTCAATACTGAAGGAATGGATGAGGCCGGCAAAGCAGCCGTGAAAACGCAAGCTGAAACTGTCCTGGCTGATATCAAAGCCAATGGCAATTTTGCTGCTGCTGCCGCACAGTATGGCCAAGATGGTACTGCACAAAATGGAGGTGACTTGGGATGGTTTGCAAAAGCAGACTTCGTAGAGCCATTTGCAAATGCCGCATACGCAGCCAATTCCAAAGGACTGTTGCCAAATGTGGTTGAAACTGAATATGGTTACCACATCATCGAGGTGACTGAACTTCCAAATTCAACTTATACCAAGCTTGCCATTTTGGAACTTGAATTGGTAGCCTCCGATGCTACCAGAAATGATGCCTTCAGAAATGCAGATGCATTTGCCGCAGAAAGTGGGAACAGAAATGAATTCACTGAAAACGCTACCGAAAAAGGCTACAGAATCCTTCAGGCAAATAACGTCGACGCTACTTCTAGAAACCTGAACAATCTGCAGAATGCCCGGGAAGTGATCATTTGGGCTTTTGGCGAAGGATCAACCGGTGAAGTGTCTGAGGTATTTGAGCTGGACAATTCTTACATCGTTGCGACTTTGGTCAGCAAAAAAGAAGAAGGAGAAGCTAAACTTGAAGACGTGAGAGAACAGGTGGAGCAAATGGTTCGCAATGACAAGAAAGCAGCGATGATTTCTGAGAAATTGGCGGGCAAGACTACCTTGGAAGAAATGAAGGCGGTATTTGCAGATGCAGCAATCAACGAAATTCCTGATTTGAGATTGAATTCCTCAGTGATCGCAGGTATCGGTTTTGCACCGAAAGCAATCGGATCCATCTTTGGACTTCAGGCTTCAGGTCAGATCACCAAGCCGGTTCAGGAAGATATCGGAGTGATCGTAGCAAGATTAAACAACCTGACTCCGAGCACAGAAATCGGTGATTATACTTCCTATCAGGCACAACTGACCATGGCCGGATCTCAGAGAATGACCTATCAGATCATGATGGCTCTTCAGGATTTGGCGGATGTTAAAGACTACAGATACAAATACTATTAAAAAATACTTTATCAAAAAGGAACCCATGTCGTAAGGCATGGGTTTTTTTGTTTGATTTTTTCTCTGAATAGAAAGAAGTAAGTTTACTTATGGAAAAGAAGTTTGATAAAGCTGCATTCAAAGAAAAGCTGGAATCGGCAGGCAAGTTTCCTATGCTTTATATGTTCAAATTCATCGTTCCCATGGGACGGGAAAATGAAATCGGTATCTTGTTCCCTAACAATGAAATGATTCTAAAGCCGAGTTCGGGAGGAAAATACGTCAGCACCACCATTCAGGTCATGATGGGCAGTGCTGATCAGATTATCGAAATTTACGAGCAGGTTTCAGAAATTGAAGGAGTTATCTCAATCTAAATCACTAAAGGTCATGTGGGAAGAAAAAAACAACAAGCTGAAAAAGACTTTCAAATTTTCAGATTTTCAGGAGGCATTTGCATTTATGACCCGGGTGGCATTTTTGGCTGAAAAGCAAAATCACCACCCCAATTGGTCTAATGTGTACAATACGGTGGAAATCGAACTGTCGACCCACGATGCAGGAAATATTGTCACCGAAAAAGATCATAAATTGGCCAAAGCAATCGACAAAATTTTGGCATGAGTGATTCACCAATCAGTCTTTTTCTGGTTCCAACTCCTATAGGCAATCTCAAAGACATCACGCTAAGAGCGATAGAAGTTCTAAAGACCGTTGATGTAATCCTTGCCGAAGACACGCGTACCAGTGGAATTCTGCTTAAACACCTTGAAATTTCCAGACCACTACAGAGCTATCATATTTTCAATGAGCATAAAGCCGTGGAAAAATTGGTAGATCGGATGAAAAAAGGGGAGGTCTTTGCCCTGATCAGCGATGCAGGTACCCCGGCGATTTCCGATCCCGGGTTTCTTTTGGTAAGGCAAGTATTGGCTGCAGGTCTCGAGGTCCAGTGTTTACCCGGACCCACAGCCTTTGTCCCAGCTTTAGTCAATAGCGGCTTGCCCAATGACCGCTTTGTTTTTGAAGGGTTTTTGCCCCATAAGAAAGGAAGAAAAACCAGAATCGATTCCCTTTTAGAGGAGGTTCGCACGATCATTTTCTATGAATCTCCCCACCGTTTGATCAAAACCTTGGAGCAATTGGCAGAAGCCTTCGGTCCAGACCGTCTAGCATGTGTCTCCCGCGAATTGACTAAGTTGCACGAAGAAAATGTCAGGGGCACCCTCTCTGAACTGGTTCAATACTACCAATCCAATCCTTTAAAAGGAGAAATCGTACTTGTCGTTTCCGGGAAAAGTGAAAAGAGGGAGAAACTAGACATGAGAGACTAATATCCGCATAGAAGGAATAGTTTTTTTTGGAATTCTCTTAAAACTGAACACTCAACCCTTAACGAATAACATTTAACCATTATCCAATTCATGCTTACCACAGAACAACTCAGTAAACTTTTAGAGCAAACTCAGGAAGTTGCAAAAAACGTCGGAGCCTTCATACGCAAGGAAAGACAGCATTTTGATGTTGAAAAAGTCGAACACAAAGGGTTCAATGATTTGGTTTCTTATGTGGACAAGGAAGCTGAGAGGCTGATTGTCGAAAAGCTGACCCAAATTTTTCCGGAAGCAGGATACATCACCGAAGAGGGGACTAATTCCACCCAAGCTGAAGTGTTCAATTGGGTAATCGATCCCTTGGACGGTACAACCAATTTTATCCATGGGCTGCCAGTATATTCAGTGAGTATAGCCTTGATGGAAAAGGAAGAGGTCATTTTGGGCGTGGTGTACGAGGTCAACCGACACGAATGTTTTTATGCCATGAAAGGCGGCGGGGCTTTTTGCAACGATACAAGAATTAGAGTCAGTCCGGCTCCAGATCTTTCAGCATCCTTGATTGCCACTGGATTTCCTTACTACAATTTTGAATTGATCGACCGATATCTCAGTTCAATGAAATCCTTGATGCAAAAATCGCATGGACTCAGGAGGTTGGGTTCTGCGGCAGTTGATCTTTGCTATGTGGCTTCGGGCCGAACTGAGGGATTTTTTGAATATAACCTCAATTCCTATGACGTCGCTGCAGGTACTTTGATTGTGCAGGAGGCAGGAGGAAAAGTGACAGATTTTGCGGGGGGAAGTGACTTTGTTTTTGGGAGAAAAATAGTAGCCAGCAATGGGAATATCCACGGGGAATTTCTGGCTGTTCTGGCTGAATTTTGGAAATAATCATCCGAGTAAATAGTACCAAATCACAAGACTTCCAGCCGAAATAGGCATTCCAAGTCCCGAAAGTAGGGTCGCTAATCTTGGTTGAAGACCAAACTGCATGGCAACGATCGATCCGGTGATCATCGGTGCCATGCCACTTTCCAAAACCGTTACTTTCAGATTCAGAGAATCAGCGGGAAGAAAATTCCGGTAAATCAACCATACCATGGCAGGTGCTAAAACCAGCCGATAGGCCAAACCATACCAGAAAAATCGGGAGGCCAAAGAATCCACGTCCACTGAAAACTTTAACCCTATTGCCAGAAGCGCCATTGGAGGCATGGTTTTACCGATCAGCTGAAGAAAGGGGATAAGGACTTCGGGAGTTTTTAGATTCAGTAAGCTCATGACCAAAGTTCCGACCAAGAAGCCAAAAGGAGGAAATTTGAGAATTTTCATAGGGACCTTTGCCAAGCTTTCGCTATGATTTCCATAGAGTGAGCCGACTAAAATCGATAGGGATGATACAATCAAAAATGATCCACCCTGATCGATCAACAAAGCTGTGGGCAAGGCCTCTTTGCCATAGAGCCCCTCGATAACAGGGAATCCCAAAAAAGAAGTGTTGGCCAGTCCGGAGACTATGATCAGGCAACCGGTTGTGTTTTTTCCCCAATTGAATTTTTTTCCCAAAAACCCGAACAAAATCCACGAAAGCAAAAAAGTAAACCAGGCTGATGAAATAGGCACAAGCAATCCCCAAGAAGGCTTGATCTCAGGTATATATAGCAAGGCCAATGCAGGAAGTACAATATTGATCAGGTAAGCTTGAACCCACCTTGTCGCAATATTGATCGGAAATCCGGGGATTTTTTGGAGAAATAGACCCAAGAAAAGACAGCCGGTGGCGATGATAACTCCTGTCATTCCCGAATATCTTGAAACTTATTTTTAATTAACATAAAAATAATTCTGAATAGTTGTATTGCCTTGAATATCAGCATACTTTTATGACTAATCAAAGCGTTTGTTATGACTAAACTGATACCCATTTATATTGAGGGGAAAAAATGGATCCAACTTTCACAGCTCACTGTTGATCAAGCCTGTTCCCTTAAGTCCTTCCTGCCTGTAAACTGCCTCAAGAGAATCCTATTCCAGGGAATGGAGTTGAGTGATTGCCTTGATTTTGATACTTACGAATATTGGTTTAAAAGCCAGCAGATTTCCGGAAAGCGACCTGCCTTGATGGATTTTTAATCCAGGCCAAAATTTTTCCGTTTTTCCTCAAAGTACTTTTTAAGCTGAGGATAAAAATCACTTTCAGCCTCTGGAATTCCATCCAAAACCAGCTCAATATTACCCTCAAAGGTGTCCCTGTTGACTTGCATTCCCTCAATCATGTAAATCATATCCTCCAAAGAAAGGGGCTCCCAGGTGCTTGAGGGGTATAAGAGGAAGTCATTTCCGTAAAAATCCACCACTTCAAACTGAATTTTCCCTTCGAGATGATGGGCATAAATGCTGATCTGTTCCCCCCAGGTACTTTCGGGATATTGAAGCCTCACTAATAAAACCGATGTGGTTTCATCACGGAAATAGGTTTTTGGCTGGAATTTGAAGTCAAACATGGGATAAAATTACAAAGTCCGATTTAGGTATTTCTTTCGAATTAAGAAGTTTTGTAGATTTTTTCCCGGATCCAACCATTTTTCAAAGATCAAAATCGGGAGTTTTTCTCGCTGTGGGAATGATTTGAACTCCGGGATTTTTATTTAATTCGGAGTCTTTACCCTATTACTTTTAAACTTTATCGCCATCCTACTTTTCAACTTCTTTTCCACATTGGATTATAAGGACTTTAGGGTTATTTTTGGGCTCGTTTTCCAAACGGCCGGATTCGTTCCGGTAATCTTTCTTTGCTTTCAAACCCCTGATTATGAAAAGAGATTCGCTTGTTTTCGACCTCATTGCTAGAGAAGAAGACAGACAAAAAAGAGGCATCGAGCTGATCGCCTCTGAAAACTTCACCAGTAAACAAGTGATGGAAGCTGCCGGCAGCGTCCTGACTAACAAATATGCAGAAGGTCTTCCGGGCAAGCGCTACTACGGCGGTTGCGAAATAGTTGACGAAATCGAGCAAATCGCCATCGACCGGGCAAAGAAACTTTTTGGTGCAACTTGGGCCAATGTCCAGCCGCACTCTGGCGCTCAGGCTAATGCAGCCGTATTTTTGGCATGTCTGAAAGCTGGCGATCCAATCCTGGGATTTGACCTTTCTCACGGTGGTCACCTGACACATGGATCCCCTGTTAATTTCTCTGGAAAACTTTATCAGCCACATTTCTACGGAGTGGAAGAAGCTACCGGTGTGATTGATTATGATAAAGTGGAGGCTAAAGCTTTGGAAGTAAAACCAAAGATGATCATCTGCGGTGCTTCGGCCTATTCCCGAGATTGGGATTATGAAAGACTGAGAGAGATTGCTGACGAAGTTGGTGCGCTATTGCTTGCAGACATTTCTCATCCATCGGGCTTGATCGCCAGAGGATTGTTGAATGATCCGCTTGAGCATTGCCATATTGTGACGACCACTACCCACAAGACCCTGAGAGGCCCGCGTGGCGGGTTGATCATGATGAGAGAAGATTTTGACAATCCTTGGGGTTTGACTACTCCAAAAGGAGAACTGAGAAAGATGTCCTCTTTGTTGGATATGGGCGTGTTTCCGGGCACTCAGGGCGGACCTTTGGAGCACATCATTGCTGCCAAGGCAATTGCTTTTGAAGAGGCATTGTCAGACGATTACATGCATTATGTGATTCAGGTGAAAAAGAATGCATCCATAATGGCGGATGAGTTCGTAAGTCTTGGTTACCAGATTATTTCTGGAGGAACAGACAACCATCTGATGCTGATCGACCTGAGAAATAAAGAACTGACCGGAAAACTAGCCGAAGAAACCCTCGGAAAAGTGGACATCACGATCAATAAAAACATGGTTCCTTTCGATACCAAGTCACCTTTTGTGACTTCCGGAATGAGAATCGGAACTGCTGCAGTGACTACCCGCGGACTGAAAGAAGACGATATGCGAAAAATCGTTTCCTTAATTGACCGCGCTTTGCTTAACCATTCTGATGAGGCAGAACTTGCCAAAATCAAGGCAGAAGTCAATGCCTGGATGGTTCAATTTCCCCTGTACTAATTATTGAATTCCCAACGTGGCCCTAGACCAAAATCAAGAGGAAGAGGAAGGAATGTCGTTTTTGGATCATTTGGAGGCTTTGCGCTTCCATTTGCTCCGATCGGTTGCAGTCATTCTGATATTCACTGTAATTGCGTTCCTCGCAAAAAATATCGTATTCGGAGTACTCATACTGGGTCCTTCCAAGGTTGATTTCTTCACTTATCGCGTCCTGTGTGATGTGGCTAATTGGCTGAACATCCCTGCGCTCTGTATCGATGAATTGCCATTCACGATCCAAAGTAGGCAGATGACGGGTCAATTTTCCATGCACATGACGTCGAGTTTCGTAGTCGGTTTCATCGCTTCATTTCCTTATGTGTTCTGGGAAATATGGAGATTTATCAGTCCAGGCCTGTATGACAAGGAGAAAAATGCTGCCCGTGGTGCGGTTTTCTTTGTGAGCTTCCTGTTTTTACTGGGTGCGGCCTTCGGATATTATGTGCTTTCGCCATTGTCCATAAATTTCCTGGCCAACTATCAGCTCGACCCTACCATTCTCAATGAATTTGACATCACTTCTTATGTGACTACCTTAGTGATGCTGGTATTGGCATCTGCGATCATGTTTCAGCTTCCGGTTGTTGTTTATTTCCTTTCGATGTCGGGACTGGTCACTTCCAAAATGCTCAAGGCTTACCGAAAGCATTCTATTGTGGTGATTCTCATCGTCTCAGCGATCATTACTCCACCGGATGTGATCTCTCAGCTGCTGATCGCCATGCCGATCCTGGTCTTGTATGAAGTAGGCATCACGATAGCCAAAAGGCTGGAAAAGCAAAGAGCTATAGCGGAGGCCGAGTATCAGAAAAATCATCCAACTGAAGATTAAAAAAGCCATGGGAAAGAAAATCGCAATCGGCGGAGACCATGCCGGATTTGAATACAAAGGTAACTTGATTGAGAAGCTTACTTCGTTGGGTTATGAGGTGAAGGATTTTGGTCCTTTCTCCACAGCTTCTGTAGACTATCCAGATTACGTGCACCCATTGTGTACTGCAATCGAAGCCGGTGAATTCGAATTGGGCATCGTGATCTGCGGAAGCGGAAACGGTGTTGCCATTACCGCAAATAAGCATCAGGGGATCCGGGCAGCACTTTGCTGGAATGAGGACTTGGCTGCTCTTGCCCGACAGCACAACAATGCTAATGTCATTGCCCTTCCGGCACGCTTCATCTCTTACGAACATGCAGAACGACTCACCGAGATCTTCCTGACCACAGATTTTGAAGGTGGAAGACATCAAAATCGGGTGAATAAAATAGCCTGTAGCTAAAACCAATAGTTTAAACCTCGGAGATCAGCTTCGAGGTTTTTTTCAAAATTTCTGATTAACTCCCTTAATTCCAGTATTTCCTACAGAATAACTGAAAAAAGACGCGGATTTTCGCTGATTTTTAATCCGTTTAAACACTTTAGACATAAAGTCAATTTCATCAATACCAGTCGGCATTAAAAACATTGTGGGAATTGAGAAAATTTAGTTTTTAATTCCCATCCTCATTGGGGGGGTTACATACATTGATCCAAAAGTGTGATAACAAACGCTGAATTTTCTTTCTTGGTGCTCTCTACTTTCTTACTGTTAAATTGATTTTTAAAAAATCTCGGTGAATCACCGTTATTAAATCATTAGCAGAGCAAAAGATTATTAGACATATTCAAAAAGTGCTTAGCCCTTAAGGGAAAAGCACGGGTATTATCCAGAGAAATCTTTGTGTAACTTAACCTAAAGGCAAAACTGATCTAACCTGAAAGGATGGTATTCTCAGTAGTTTGCTTCTAAAATCGTTAGAAAATGAATCCAAACAATTCAAGAAGAACATTCTTAAAACAAGGAGGACTTGTAGCTTTTGGTTTTATGGGCCTCTACCACTTTGTTCAGCCTGATACCATGGCTGGTATTTTGAAAAAAGGTAAAGGCTACGGTGAATTGCTTCCCGACCCAGAAGGAATCCTAAACCTGCCGAAGGGCTTTAGCTATAAAATTATTTCCAGATCCGGGCAAGTGATGAAAGACGGATTTTTGGTGCCCGGAAATCCAGACGGAATGGGAACTTTCCCAGGAAAAGACGGAAGAGTAATCATTGTCCGAAACCACGAACTCAGTGCGGATAATTTCGATAAAGGACCATTCGGAGAAGGTAACAAATTATATGATAGAGTGGCTAATCAGTCCCTTTATGATCAGGGAAAAGGGACTTTGCCAGGTTTGGGAGGGACGACCACCATGGTCTATAATCCGGCTACAGGTGAGGTGGAAAATGAATTTTTGAGCTTGTCGGGCACCTTGCGAAACTGCGCGGGAGGGATTACTCCCTGGGGAAGCTGGCTCACTTGTGAAGAAACTACCTTGAATGCCGGCGACCTATCAGGCCAGTTGGAGCAGGATCATGGGTACGTATTTGAGGTTCCGGCCTCAGACAAGATTCATCTGGTCAAAGCCAAAGCAATCAAAGAAATGGGAAGATTCAACCACGAAGCGGTAGCTGTGGACCCTAAAACAAGTATCGTTTATTTGACGGAAGACAGAGGAGATGGGCTTTTTTATAGATTCATTCCGACTGTTCCCGGAAAATTACACAAGGGAGGAAAACTTCAAGCTTTGGCGATTAAGGGCCAAAAAAGCAGAGATACCCGAAACTGGAAAGATCTTAATGGACCAAAATTTCCCAAAAACCAAGGGATAGCCGTGGAATGGATTGATCTGGAGGATATTGATGCTCCCAAAGACGACCTGAGACACCGTGGGTTTGAAGCTGGTGCGGCATGTTTTGCCAGGGGTGAAGGAATTTGGTATGGTGAAGGCGAGCTATATTTTGCCTGTACCAATGGAGGAGAAATTTCAGCGGGACAGGTATTTAAGTATACTCCCGGAGCCAAGGAAGGAAGAACGGATGAGGCAATTTCTCCGGGGAAACTCGAGCTTTTTGCTGAACCCAACGATATCGAGATACTGAAGAGTTGCGATAACCTCGCCATTGCTCCCTGGGGAGATTTGATCTTGTGTGAAGATGACAAGCATCCGTTTGTCGTGGGTATTACCCCTTCCGGAGAATATTATAAGCTGGCCGAAAATGTAGGTTATGCCTCTGAGTTTGCCGGGGGTGTGTTTTCTCCAGATGGACAAACTTATTTTGTCAACATTCAAGGAGCTGGTTTGACTGTGGCAATCTCAGGACCTTGGGGTAAAAGGGGATAAACAATTTTTAAGCTTTTAAACCAAAAAAGAGAACCCGAAATAGGTTCTCTTTTTTTCTCATTGTGTTGAAATCAACTTTACCGGTGGGAGGAGGATTTTAAGCTATTTTGAAACTGAGCCAAAAAGTTGCTCCCTTCCCAATGACAGAATTTACGCCGATGTTACCCCCCATTGCCTCCATGAATTCTTTGGAAATAGCAAGTCCCAGCCCGGTTCCATTTTCGGAAGACTGGTCCAGTTTGACAAAGTGTTCGAAAATGCGTTCCTGATTTTGCAAGGAAATGCCGGGCCCTAGGTCTGTTACTTCCACTTTCACCCTTCTGGACTCCAGTTGTGCTTTAATGGTGATTTGTGAATTGGCCGGGCTATACCTGATTGCATTGCTGATCAGGTTATTGAATATCCAGACTGATTTATGATAATCACCGGTGATTTTGGGGAGGTTATCCGGTATTTGCTTTTCCAGTTTGATATTTTTTTCCTTTAGAAACAATTCCAAACCCAGGAGTGAATCAGAAAGAGAATCAATTACAGAAAAGTGCTCTGTATTGATATTGATGTACCCCTGGTCGATTTGGGAAATGTCCAAGACCTCGTTGACCATCCGTTTGATTCTTTCTTGGTTGGATTTGATGGTTTGGATGAGGTCTGACTGTTCGGTTGACAGACTGCCAAATTTGGTGTTTTCCAGCAAATTGGTACTTAATTGGATTGCCGCAAGCGGGGTTTTGAGTTCATGGGACAGCGTGGACATAAACTTCAGTTTGGCTTGATCCTTTTCAGAGAATTCTGTGATATCTTTCAAAATCACCAAATGTCCCATCAGTTTTTTAGGGCTGTCAGCTTCATCCATTCCCGAAAGTTTGAAGATCTCTTTTTTGAAAACCCGCTCTTTGCCCCCTTTGATGATTCGGAGCGGAGAAATCTGGATTTCCTCTCCTTCCAGGTAAGGGACAAACAAATCTTCGGTAATGCTATCCATCAGGTTATTTATTCTTGCCACCTCTTGGATGTGTTTGCCTTCGACTTGGATGCGTTCCATGTGGATCAGATTTAAAAGAAGGTCATTGCAGAGGATTATTGTTTTGTTCTCATCGGTCACCAGGATCGCCTCGTTTATTTGATTGACAATCATTGCCAGTCTTTTTTGTTCTCTGATCAATTTAGAAAAGTTGGATTTCTCATACTCTTTCAGTTTCGTCACCATCTTCCGGATGGATTTGGCGAGATTTCCCAACTCATCTTCTCCCTCAAAGGGGATTTGGACGCTGTAGTTTCCCAAGGAGATTTCCTTGATGGTTTTTGTAAAAAGTTTGATTGGATTTACAATGTAATTTGGCAAACCGAGGAAAAATATCAGACCAAAGGTGATCCCTGATCCGCCGATGATGATCATGTAAACGATCACCTGTTCCGACTTTTTCTTGGCGTTTTCACTTTTTGTCAAAATCGTTTCCTCATTGAGGAGAAAGATCGTCTGGGTGTGCGTTTTGATTTTGCTTGAAAGGAGCCAAAGTTCATTTTCGTAGTTTTCTGGGGTAGAAAGTCCTCTGGAAATCAAACTCAAATATTCCTCAACTTCAACACCAAGATTTTCGGTGAGGTTTTTTTCACCTGCTTCGGTGATGTTGGCTTTTTGGGAATTGATGAGCGTGAGAAGTTCAGCTGACTTAGTTTCGAACTCCTCAGATGTCAATACCCCGCGCTCAAATTTGCCCTGGAGCTCGTCCACTTGTTGATTGACTTTTCTCATGTAGTCGATCGAGCGATAATTGTCCTTCAGAATTATGGCAGTGTAGTCTGCCACCAGATTGAGATAATACACTCCAATTCCGGCTACCACAGCGATAATCCCAAGGAGGAAAAACTGGGAGAGGTAGAGTTTTGCTTTGATTTTCATGAATTTTTCAGAAAACTATGATAAGGTCGATTTCTTTTCCCTGGATCTTTTTCAACAGGCTTTCGAGGTGGTTTTTGCCCATTACCATTCTCACCAATCCAAAAGAGGGCTTACCGATCACAATATTAGTGGCTTTAATTTGTTCCGCTATTTTGCAGATTTCCTCAGGGATGTCATCTCCCTGTTTTCGGTAAATCTCCGCTCCCAATTCTGCCGCCCACTTGAGGTTTTGAAGCAGTTTCCTCTGCTGTGCCAGATTGATACGATCGGGATTTTCTCTGCTGCTTTGCACATAGACTACTGCCCACTTAGCATGATATCGCTCTGCAAGGCGGGATGTCTTCCGGATTATTTTCTTTCCCCCTTCATAGTTACTACTCAGACAGGCTAAAAAAATCTCACGGGTCATCGTCTGATTGGCAAAGGCAGACAAGTCGATTTTTTTCTCTACCTGAAGGGCCACCTGACGAAGAGCCAAATCCCTCAGCTGAAGAATGGTCTCAGGTTTGAAGAAATTTTCCAAGGCTTGGCCAATTTTTTCCCCGGAATAGATTTTACCTTCTTTTAGCCGCTTGATCAAGTCATCCGAGGGCAAATCGATATTGACCACCTCATCAGCGTAAGACAGGATTTTGTCTGGAATGCATTCCTGGATTTTGACTTTGGAGAGTTTCTCCACAATGTCATTGAGGCTTTCCAAGTGCTGAACATTGAATGCCGTGATCACATTAATTCCTGCTTCCAGGAGATCAATCACATCCTGCCAGCGTTTTTGATTTTTCGAACCCGGAATATTCGTATGGGCAAGTTCATCTACGATCACTACTTCGGGTCTGATGTTGAAAATGGCCTCTAGATCCATCTCCTCGAGGTTTTTCCCTTTATAGAAAATCTTTTTTCGGGGAATCATGGGAAGCCCTTTTACCAAGGATTCAGTTTCAGGACGGCTATGGGTTTCGATCAATCCGATCTTTACCTCGACTCCGGCATGGAGCAAATCATGTGCTTCCTGAAGCATCCGGTAACTTTTTCCAACCCCGGCAATCATGCCAATATAGACTTTCAGTCTGCCCTTTTTCCGTCTGAAAATCTGGGAAAGAAAGAAATTTTCTTCTTTTTCACTCATGGGAAGAGGAGGTTTGATGATTTGCAGAAATCAGAAAGAAACAGATAGTGAGGTTGTCAAATGACTCATCTCATCGGAGTTTTGAGATCGTGTAGGGAAGTAATTTTCCTCTCCGGAGAAATATCGGTACTCAGTTCGCCAAAGGACATTTTGGGCCAGTTTCCAATCCAGATTGAGGGAGGAACTGAAGGTCCGGAAGCCATCCGAGTTTTCGGTCACAACAATGACTTCGTTTGGATCACTGTAATATTCCAACCTGCCGGCAAGGTTGATTTTGTCACTTACCTGCACTCTGGCAAGGATCACCGGAGAAATCCAGGAGTCGTAATCACTTGCCGAAGGCTGGGATTGCTGTAAACCCATATCCAGACCAAGGATGAGGCTCCATCGGGAAGTGAGTGAAATCTGACTATAGAAATTATGAAAATACCTCATCCTTCGGTCGGAATCCGGAGTGTCTGTTCCGATAAAGGTGCTGCTGTTGAACAGGAATTTTCCCGAAGTGAAGGTCGCCTGAGTTCCAAAAGACATCAGGGAATTACCCTCCAATCGCTGGATACGCTGCCAACCATTTAAGGCTAGGGCACTGAGATACCATTTTTGACTCGGAGAGGAATAGCTTAATCTCAAGCCACTTTCAAAATAGGGCGAATTATCAGCAAGCATACTTCGGGTTAGGGTCCAGTTGGCACTGCCGATGGCGGATTCAAACCCGATATGGGAAGGAAGTACGCCCATGTCAATCCACAGGTTCTTTTCAGCAGATAGTTTGTAACCGACGTTGGCTTCAAAGATGTTTTTGAGTACTCCCGGTTCTGCGGCAAGATTTGCATTGGTATAAGTTCCCGCCATCAACGCAAAATTTGAGCGGACTCTTTCCTTGCTGTATTGTACAGCAATCATCCCCAAGTTGATGTTGAATTCATTGTGGCGGTCATAGGAATAAATAAAAGAAGGCTTTTCGCCTGCGGGTGGATTTCCAAAGTCGTAGCTGTAATACGCTTCCAGAAAACCCGAAATTTTAAGCGGATTCACTTCCTTGGATTCAAGATCTTGGGCAGTTACCTGAAAATTCCCAACCCCAAACAACAAAGAGACAAGAACCGCCGATAGTTTGATTTTTTTCAGATGAACCATCATGAAAATCGATTAATTATTTGAAGTTAGTTGATCTAGGGCAAGGTTGATGGAAAGGACATTCACTAAATCACCGGGACCGAAAATTCCTGCCAAGGGTTGAATCCTTTGATCCTCTATCAAATCTTCTAGGAGATTTGGTTCCAAATTTCTGGCTGCAGCTATCCTGCCGATTTGGACTTTTGCCGCCGTCACGGAGATATGGGGATCAAGGCCGGAGCCGGAGGCCGTTACCAGTTCCTCCGGAATTTGGTCTGCCGAAATCCCCGGATTAGCTTCCATGAAGGCCGTAATTCTGTCTTTCACCTGTCGGATATGTTCTGGATTGGTGGTTCCCAAATTGCTTCCGCCAGTACTAGAAGCATCGTAATTGACAGCAGAGGGTCTACCCCAGAAATATTTTGCAGAGGAAAATGCCTGGCCCATCTGGGTAAAGCCGATCAATTGGTCTCCTTTGTAGATTGGATTTCCCATGGCTTTTTCGGGAATCAATCTTCCGAGACCCCAAATAGACAAAGGATAAATCATTCCGAAGAAAACCATCGTGCCGAGTGTCAAAATCAAATATGTTCGAATAGAATTCATGTTAGTTTTTGGATAAAGTGAATGTTAAATCAATCCGCTGATTAGAATGTCGATGAGTTTGATTCCCAGAAAAGGAACCAAGATGCCTCCAAAACCATAGATCAGGAGATTCTTGGTAAGTAGTTCAGATGCACCGACTGGACGATATTTTGCGCCTCCAAGTGCCAATGGAATCAGTAAGGGAATAATGATCGCATTGAAAATCACAGCCGACAAGATCGCCGAGTCA
>DATIAI010000447.1:0-2228 GCA_035458065.1 Algoriphagus sp.
CGGTGTTTAACCTTGCTTCCAATGTCGCTTTAATGCTTACGATAATTAACTTTTTCCCCCAAACTTCGTCCCGAAAACATTGGAAAATTTTATTCCGAGGACTAATATTGCATACGCCGATTAAATTGACCCCTTGTCGCCGATGGAAATTGACCCCCTAGAGTTGTTTGGATTTTTGGGTCAGAAAAGTGGAATTCTGGAAGGCGAAGTTTAAGGTTGACTTGTTCACTTATTAATAAAGTCTTTTCGGAAACAAAAATAACAATCGAATTTGTCTCCTTTGCCGATTTGAACAACTCAAAGTTTTCGGGCAAGGGCATACAGTTTTGAAGTGGGAAACTGATGTCATGACTCCGGTGATATCGATCATAGGAACCTTAGAAGTCAATATCTTTTCCCTAACCCCTTCCCTGTCGAGTTTTCTTAAAATGCTTTGTGATAGTTTCCCCATAGTGACTGGGGAATTTGAACATCCAAATCCTGATCCGAAGCGCAATTCGATCATGGCTTTTTTTTGCCGCCATCCTGCGAGGCTCCCACTCTGGTTAAAAGAAAAGCACGGTTTCATCATCCAATGAATTATTCAGAATGCATTAAGACTCAAAAAAGACCGGTTCCATAGGAATATTGTTTTTCCCCGGAGGACCGGTTTAAAGTGGGTGGATGGTGGGGTTTTCTTTTGTTTGAATTTAGGATTTTTTACCTATTGGTCATTTTAACCTATTGAGAAACCCCACAAAATTTATTCATTCAAACTCCAAAAAATGTCAAAAAAGTTTTCTCCTTTGTAATTCCACTGTTTGCAAATCTTAGGTGGAAAAGTAGATTGCAGACACAAACCATAAACCCAAAAAGCCAAGTTCTTATCTGTTTCGATTTACCGAGTACAAACAGCTTTGGACCTGACTCCATGTAAAAGCATAAGATTCCATACGCATGGGAAATCTGAGCAAGCATAGTGACCAAGAGCTTTTGATCAAACTCAAAAACGGAAATGTTTCTGCTTTTGACGAATTGTATTACCGCTATGTCAAAAAATTAATGGCTTTTGCCCTTTCATTTTTCCCAAACAAAGATTTGGCTCAGGATGCAGTTCAGGATATTTTTATCAGAATCTGGGAAAGGCGGTCAGAATTGGAAGAATCGAAAAACTTCAAAACGTACCTTTTTCAATCCGTTAAATTTTACATGTTCAATTATGCCCGGGACAGAAAACCTTCCTGCACTTTGGACGAGGCACCCGAACATTTCATTGTCAAAGATAACAAGGTCGAGACTGACCTAGCTTGCCAAGATTTGGAATCCGCTGTATTTACCTTAATTGAAAAACTTCCAAAGGTTCAACAGGAAGTATTTCGGCTTAATAAACTGGATGGGTATACAGCATCTGAAATTGCTGTGAAAATGAATCTTTCTCAAAGAACCATTGAGCACCATATTTATCTGGCTTCCAAAACCGTAAAAAAAGAATTGGGGGGCCAGATAATTTCCCCTGGTTCTACTGCTTTTGCCCTGGTTCACCTTGCGCTAATTCTGTGATTTTCAATTCCTGAAAAATATTTTTTTGATTTTTTTAACCCAGGCTTAAGTATTCTTCCGTGGTTTTGTTTTCTATAAAAAAATAGAAAGGTATTGGAAGAGACTACACTCATAAAATTCTTTAACGGCACAGCTTCTCCCAAGGAAGAAAAAGAAGTTAGGGAATGGCTGGAAAAACCAGAATCAAGAAAAGAATTCGATTTGATTCTTGAGAAACACTTTGAAAATCCAGTTATCCACTCGGTTTTGGATGAACTGGATTACACAAATTTACTCGCCGGAATTCATAAAAAAATAACCCCCAATCAGGCCAAACCCAAGAGGCGGATTCTCCCCTTGGTGTATAGGAGCCTGAGAATCGCAGCGAGCATAGTGCTGGTTCTTTTTCTGGGTTATGTAATGGTTCAAACTATCCGAACCCACGGTGATCCAAACAATTCACAACCTGTAGCCTCCATCACTTCAACCACCAGATCAACCGGTCCCGGGGAAAAATTGACCCTGCAGATGCCTGACAAAACCAAGATAGTCATCAACGCCTTGTCAGAAATTAGCTTTTCATCAGATTATGGTCAAAAAAATCGGATCATCCACCTCACCGGAGAAGCGTACTTTGAGGTTGCCTCGGATCCCAATAGGCCATTCAAAGTGGTTTCTGACGGTATCACTACCACAGCTTTGGGAACCGA
>DATIAI010000448.1:0-11450 GCA_035458065.1 Algoriphagus sp.
AACTGCTTCTGAAGGTTGCGTAACAGATAAATTTTAAGCCTATGAAGGACATGATGATCAGAGGTGCGGACATAGTTGTTCGGTCACTTATCGCAGAGCAGGCAGAAATCATTTTTGGCTATCCCGGCGGAGCAATCATGCCGGTCTACGACGCGCTCTATGACTATCATGAGCAGCTCAAACATGTATTGACCCGACACGAGCAAGGTGCGATCCATGCAGCCCAAGGTTATGCCAGGGTTTCCGGCAAAGTCGGTGTATGTTTGGCTACTTCTGGTCCTGGTGCTACAAATCTGATTACAGGTCTGGCGGATGCCCAGATCGACAGTACGCCTTTGGTTTGTATTACCGGTCAGGTGGCAGCACATTTATTGGGAACCGATGCATTTCAAGAAACCGACGTTGTCGGTATATCTATGCCGGCCACAAAATGGAACATTCAGGTCCGCAGGGTTGAGGATATCGCTCCAGCCATTGCCAAGGGATTTTTTATCGCCCGATCCGGGAGACCAGGGCCGGTTTTGATTGACATTACCAAAAATGCCCAGACTGATTTCGGGGAGTTCAACTATGTGCCTTGTTTGGGTTTTAGATCCTATAAAACCTACGTTCCGGTTGAAACAACAAAGATTCAGGCAGCTGCTGACCTGATCAACAAAGCGGAGCGCCCTTATTTGCTTTTTGGCCAGGGAGTTGTTTTGGGAAAAGCGGAATCTGAATTGAAGTTTTTCCTTGATAAATCTGGAATTCCTGCTGCTTCGACTCTTTTGGGTTCAGGAGCACTTCCACAGGACCACCCAAATTACGTCGGGAAACTCGGAATGCACGGCAACTACGGGCCAAACCTGTTGACTAACCAATGTGACGTTTTGATTGCTGTCGGGATGAGGTTTGATGACAGAGTCACTGGAGATCTGAAGCGCTATGCCAAACAGGCGAAAGTGATTCATCTGGAACTTGATCCGGCCGAAGTCAACAAAAATGTAAAGGTTGAGGTAGCAGTAATGGGGGATTGTAGAGAAAGCCTGTCGATGCTTACTGAAGCTATTGAGACAAAGAAACACGATTCCTGGATGGCCCGATTCCGTGAATTGGAACAACAGGAAAAGGCAGCTGTCGTGCAGCATGACATCACACCTTCTAAAGTTGGACTGACCATGGGTGAGGTGATTCACCAAATCAACCAGTACAAAGCTGATGATGCTGTTTTGGTAACTGACGTTGGACAGCATCAAATGATTGCCTGGAGGTATTTTAATTATAAAAAGCCAAGAACCCAG
The DNA here is from genome assembly GCA_035458065.1 of Algoriphagus sp. Classification (GTDB taxonomy): domain Bacteria; phylum Bacteroidota; class Bacteroidia; order Cytophagales; family Cyclobacteriaceae; genus Algoriphagus. Next base: position 1,281 of record DATIAI010000448.1, read on the forward strand.
GTGACTTCCGGAGGATTGGGCACGATGGGTTTTGCATTACCGGCAGCTTTGGGGGCACAGCTTTATGACTATTCACGTCAGGTAATCTGCGTGGTAGGAGATGGCGGAATTCAGATGACGATTCAGGAGTTGGGCACGATCATGCAGACCAAAGCCCCTGTGAAAATTGTCCTGTTGAATAATAATTACCTCGGAATGGTGCGCCAATGGCAACAAATGTTTTTTGACAAGCGCTATTCCTTTACTGAATTGGACAATCCGGAATTCATCAAAATCGCAGAAGCTTACAATATCAAATCCCAAAAAGTTTCTGATCGGGTAGACCTGAAGGAAGCCATCGAAGATATGTTTATTCATGACGGACCTTTCTTCCTAGAAGTGGTCGTCGAAAAAGAAGACAACGTATTCCCGATGATCGCCACAGGCTGTTCGGTAGAAGAGGTCAGACTTAGCTAATCCCAACCTATGAAGCGTTACACTATTTTCGTTATCACGGAAAATTTTATCGGAATTCTCAATCGGATCACCATTATTTTTACCCGTCGAGGGATAAATATTGATGCGCTGACGGCTTCAGAAAGCCGCATTTCGGGCATTCACCGGATCACCATTGAGGTGACCGCAAACGAAGACACCGTCATTCAACTCGTGAATCAGATCGAGAAAATCATCGATGTGATCAAGGCGTTTTATCATGAAGACGAGGGAGTGGTTTATCAGGAGATTGCCCTTTACAAGATTCCTGTTTCCCGTCTTGATGGAGGATTGGAGAAAATCATCCGACAGCATAATGCCAAGATAATCGCTGCTGAACCGGAATTTGTGGTACTGGAATTAACCGGTCACAAAGAACAAACACAAGAATTGCTGGAAATTCTCAAAGGCTACGGTCTGTCAGAATTTGCCAGGTCAGGACGTGTGGCTGTAGCTAAGCGAATGCTCACAATCGAATCGTTTATCAAGTAAAATCTCAACTCAAGAAATAATAAACTATTAAACCTAATATCATGAAATCGAGCATAGCGAAGTACTCCAGCCTCCAGGTTGATTTTACCCCATGCGAGATTCCATATAGCCTTTAAAAATCAAACTATAAACTTATGAAATTAAAATTCGGCACAGTTGAAGAAAACGTAGTAACCCGGGATGAATTTCCATTGGAAAAAGCCAGAGAGGTGCTCAAGGACGAAGTAATTGCAGTAATTGGTTACGGAGTACAAGGTCCCGGTCAGGCGCTAAACCTGAAGGACAACGGCTTCAACGTGATCGTGGGCCAGAGAAAAGGCTCCAAAACCTGGGACAAGGCCGTTTCTGACGGATGGGTTCCCGGTGAAACCCTGTTTGAAATCGAGGAAGCTTGCGAAAAAGGAACAATCATCCAATTCTTGCTTTCAGATGCAGGCCAGATTACCCTTTGGCCAACTGTAAAAAAACACCTGACTCCAGGCAAGGCACTTTACTTCTCTCACGGATTCGGTGTGACTTACAAAGAGAAAACCGGAATTATCCCTCCTGCAGACGTAGACGTGATCTTGGTTGCACCAAAAGGATCCGGAACCTCACTTAGAAGAATGTTTGTTGAAGGACGTGGTTTGAATTCTTCCTATGCCATCTTCCAAGATGGAACCGGCAAAGCCAAAGATCGGGTTATTGCATTGGGTATCGGAGTAGGTTCCGGTTACTTGTTTGAGACTGATTTCTATAGAGAAGTGACTTCTGACCTTACCGGCGAAAGAGGTACTTTGATGGGTGCTATCCAGGGGATTTTCGCAGCTCAGTACGAAGTTTTGAGATCCAATGGTCATACACCTTCAGAAGCTTTCAACGAAACCGTAGAAGAATTGACTCAGTCTTTGATGCCACTTGTAGCTGAAAACGGTATGGATTGGATGTATGCCAACTGCTCAACTACAGCACAAAGAGGTGCCTTGGACTGGTGGAAGCCTTTCCGTGATGCAACCAAGCCGGTTTTTGAGCAACTTTACAATTCTGTGAAAACAGGTCAGGAAGCACAGAAATCAATCGATTCCAACTCCAAGGCTGACTATAGAGAAAAGCTTGAGGCAGAATTGAAAGAATTGCGTGAGTCTGAAATGTGGCAGGCCGGTGCGGTCGTGCGTCAATTGAGACCAGAAAATAATTAAAACCCAAACCCCAAAGATGATGAGTGACAAGCTGTGGATTTTTGATACGACCCTGAGAGACGGGGAGCAAGTGCCAGGGTGTCAGTTGAATACCCAGGAAAAAATCGTAGTAGCACAAGCCCTCGAAGCGCTCGGCGTGGATATTATTGAGGCAGGCTTTCCGATTTCCAGCCCAGGTGATTTCAACTCGGTTCAGGAGATTTCTAAAGCGGTTTCCAACCCGATCATTTGCGCACTTTCCCGTGCAGTAGAAAAAGATATCGAAGTAGCAGCTCAGGCACTCAAATATGCCAAAAAAGGGCGGATTCATACCGGAATCGGTGTTTCTCCTTACCACATCCAGTTCAAACTCCGCTCCACTCCAGAGGATATCATCGCCCGTGGAGTGGCGGCGGTTAAGTTTGCTAAGCGGTTTGTGGAGGACGTGGAGTTTTATGCAGAGGATGCCGGACGTTCAGAACCGGAATTTCTTTGCAGAATCATCGAGGAAGTGATCAAGGCCGGTGCAACCGTAGTCAATATCCCGGATACAACGGGCTATTGTCTTCCGGAACAGTACGGAGCAATCATTGCCAGCCTGAAAAACAACGTACCCAACATTGACAAGGCAATTATCGCGACGCATTGTCACAACGACTTGGGAATGGCCACTGCCAATACCATCGCCGGAGTGCAGCACGGAGCGAGACAAGTAGAAGTGACTATCAACGGTATCGGTGAAAGAGCCGGGAATACCTCCATGGAAGAAGTGGTGATGGCAATCAAATGCCACAAATCCATTCCTGTTTACACCGATATTGTCACCCCAAGAATTTACCAGACCAGCCGTTTGGTTTCTAAGTTGATGAATATGCCGGTTCAACCAAACAAGGCGATTGTGGGAAGAAATGCTTTTGCTCACTCTTCCGGAATTCACCAAGATGGTGTGCTCAAGCATCGGGAAAACTACGAAATCATTGATCCGAAAGAGGTTGGAGTGGATGAGTCTACCATTGTATTGACCGCAAGATCAGGCCGGGCAGCTTTGAAGCACCATTTGGACGCTCTGGGAGTTGAGCTGGAAGGTGAGGAACTGAGAGAAGTTTACGAAGCTTTCTTAATTTTGGCGGACTCCAAGCGTGACATCGGGCGAAAAGATCTGCTTGAATTGGTTGGCAAATACATGGAAGAATCTACTTTCATTGAACTGGAAAATGTTAGCTACTCATCCAATGGATCTGTCAATGCCCAGGTTTCCCTGAAAATCGGAAATGAGTTGCACCATGCCTCATCTTCGGGAGTTGGTCCGGTGGATGCAGTGCTCAAAGCGATTGAGAAAATCGTAAAACCTCAGGTGGATCTGGAAGAATTTCTGATTCAGGCCATTACCCATGGGAGTGACGATGTGGCAAAAGTTCACATGCGTCTCATCAAATCCGACAAACCCTACTACGGTTTTGCCTCAAACAAAGACATCGTATTGGCCTCAGCACAGGCTTTTGTCGATGCCCTCAACAAAATACCGGTCAAAGAATACGCGACTGCTTAATTATGGAAAAGACAACATTATTTGATAAAATCTGGGATTCGCACGTGGTAAAATCGGTGCCTGCCGGCCCTGATGTATTCTTCATTGATAAGCATTTTATCCATGAAGTGACTTCCCCTGTAGCTTTTCTGAATCTTGAAAAGCGTGGAATCGGGGTCAAGTATCCTGAAAAAACCATTGCCACGCCGGATCACAACGTCCCTACAGTCGACCAAGATCAGACCATCAAGGACAAGCTCTCCAGAATGCAGGTGGAGAGACTCCGTGAAAACTGTAAGAAATACGGGATCGAACTTCATGACTTGGGTTCTGCCCACCATGGAATTGTCCACGTGATCGGACCTGAACTGGGAGTGACTCAGCCGGGAATGACCATTGTATGTGGTGATTCTCACACTTCAACTCACGGTGCTTTTGGAGCCATTGCATTTGGTATCGGTACTTCTGAGGTAGAAATGGTTTTGGCAACCCAATGCATCATGCAGTCCAAAGCCAAGAAAATGAGAATCTCTGTAAACGGAACTCTTGGATCAGGAGTGACTTCCAAAGACATCATTCTCTATATCATATCTAAAATTTCTGCTGCAGGTGCTACCGGCTACTTTGTGGAATATGCAGGTTCTGCAATCCAGAGCCTGTCCATGGAAGCCAGAATGACCATTTGCAACATGTCGATTGAGATGGGTGCAAGAGGTGGCTTGATTGCTCCTGATGAGACTACCTTCAATTACCTGAAAGGAAAGCAATATTCTCCAAAAGGTGAGGCTTGGGACAAGGCAGTAGCTTATTGGAAAACTTTGAAGACTGACGAAGGGGCGATTTTTGACCAAGAATTGGTTTTTGATGCAGCCGATATTGAGCCGATGATTACCTACGGTACCAATCCAGGAATGGGAATCAAGGTCACCGAAAATATTCCAAGTACAGATGGAATGGAAGGATCTAACAAGACTTCCTACCTGAAATCATTGGATTACATGGGTTTTGCACCAGGTGAGGCAGTGAAAGGAAAGAAAGTGGATTACGTTTTCGTAGGTTCTTGTACCAACGGTCGTATCGAAGATATCCGTTCTGTGGCTCAGTTTGTAAAAGGCCATAAGAAAGCCGAAAACATCACCGCCTGGATCGTTCCCGGCTCGCGGGAAGTAGAGAAAATGGCCCATGAAGAAGGATTGGTAAAAATCTTGGAAGACGCCGGTTTTGAACTTCGCCAGCCTGGTTGTTCAGCATGTCTTGCCATGAATGACGACAAGATTCCTTCTGGAAAATATGCCGTTTCGACTTCCAACAGAAATTTCGAAGGGCGTCAGGGACCTGGAGCTCGTACAATGCTCGCATCTCCATTGACAGTAGCTGCAGTAGCGATTACAGGCAGAATCACCGATCCACGAGAAGTATTTCAAAATTAAGTTTTCTGGTTATTAAGATATTGGTTAAGAGTTATTTGTATTTGGGTTCAAAACTCCCTCCCCGCATTTAACTCTACCAATAAATAATAACACATAACTACTCTACCAAAATTATGGCTTACGATAAATTTACCGTCCTTAAAAGTACAGCGGTTCCTCTGCCAACGGAAAATGTGGACACCGACCAAATCATACCTGCCCGATTTCTGAAGGCAACTGAACGTGAAGGGTTTGGAGACAATCTTTTCAGGGACTGGAGATACGATGTCGAGGGCAATCCTAAAAAGGAATTTGTTCTAAATGATCCTACCTACTCCGGGAAAATTCTGGTTGCAGGCAAGAACTTCGGTTCAGGCTCCAGCCGCGAGCACGCAGTTTGGGCAATCTATGATTATGGTTTCCGTTGTGTAGTTTCCAGCTTTTTCGCAGATATCTTCAAAAACAACTGTCTGAATATCGGAGTACTTCCGGTGACAGTTTCTGCTGAGTTTGCGGACAAGCTTTTTGCGGCGATCCTTGCCGATCCAAAAACAGAAATCGAAGTAAACTTGCCAGAACAAAAGATCAAGCTCCTATCTACAGGCGAATTTGAATCTTTTGACATCAACGAATACAAGAAAGACAACATGCAAAATGGCTTCGATGACATCGACTACTTGCTGAATATGTCTTCTGAGATCGATGCTTTTGCAGCAAAAAGGTAAGCTATAATATCAAAATGGAGGCAAAGAGAAATCAAATAGTCCAACCCTCCAAGGGTTCTGAACCTTTGGAGGGTCTTAAGGGGCGTCGAATTGAAATCATGGATACCACGCTCAGGGATGGAGAACAAACCTCAGGTGTTTCCTTTTTGCCTTCTGAAAAACTTCAGATTGCCAAACTTTTGCTCGAAGAGCTGAAAGTTGACCGGATCGAGGTTGCCTCTGCGCGGGTTTCCGAAGGAGAACTCGAAGGTGTTCAAAAAATCACCGCCTGGGCAGCTCAAAAGGGGTATCTCGATCGGGTGGAAGTTTTAGGCTTTGTAGATACGCCGGTTTCTGTTAATTGGCTCATCGAAGCTGGGGCAAAAGTTCTGAATTTGCTGACCAAAGGATCATTGAACCACTTGGTTCATCAACTGAAGAAAACTCCCGAGCAGCATTTTGGGGAAATTGCTAAAAGTATTGCCTACGCCCAAGATAAGGGGATTTCCGTCAATGTTTACCTGGAAGATTGGTCAAACGGGATGCGCAATTCACCTGAATATACCCTCAGCCTTATAGAATTTCTGAGTACTCAGCCTGTAAGAAGGATAATGCTTCCCGATACATTGGGATTGTTGTCCCCGGATGAGGTAAAAGTTTTCTTCGATCTGATTGTGGCCAAATTCCCGGAAACTCACTTTGATTTTCATGCCCACAATGACTACGACCTTTCAGTGGCAAATGTCATGGAAGGAATTCTGCATGGAGCTTCCGGAATTCACACCACGGTTAACGGATTGGGCGAACGGGCAGGTAATGCGCCTTTAGAATCTGTAATTGCAGTTATCAAAGATTTTACAAACTTCGAAATTGGAGTTCAGGAACAAAAGATTTTCCGTGTATCCAAACTGGTAGAACAATTTTCAGGTCAGCATATTCCTGCAAATAAGCCAGTGGTAGGTGAAAATGTCTTTACCCAAACAGCCGGAATCCACGCCGACGGAGACAATAAGAAAAACCTGTATTTCAATGACTTGCTTCCAGAGCGATTTGGCAGACAGCGAAAATATGCACTTGGAAAAACCTCCGGCAAAGCCAATATTCTCAAGAATTTGGAAGAGTTGGGTATTTCTTTGGAAAAGGACGAACTCGCTCGAGTTACCCAGCGAATAATCGAATTGGGGGACAAAAAGGAACGCGTGACGACAGAAGATCTGCCTTACATTATTTCGGATGTCTTACAAAACAATTCGATTTCCAAGCACATCAGCATCGAAGGTTACCACATGACTCATTCCAAAGGACTGAAACCTTCTGTTCAACTCCGACTGAATGTCTATGGGAAATCCTACGATGCCACTGCCACCGGTGATGGGCAGTATGATTCCTTCATGAGGGCAGTGAAGAAAATCTACAAATCCCTCAAAAAGGAACTTCCCAAGCTGATCGATTATCATGTGTCCATTCCTCCGGGAGGAAAAACCGACGCCTTTGTGGAGACGGTGATTACTTGGGACTATGGCAAAATCTTTAAAACCAAAGGGCTCGACCCTGACCAAACCGTGGCAGCGATGATGGCCACTGAGAAAATGCTCAACATCGTCGAATCTTTTAATCAAACCAACCCAGAAAAAGAATCCGCTTACTATGGAAATGAATATCGCGCTGTTGCCGGGTGACGGCATCGGCCCTGAAGTCATTGCTCAGGCAGTGAAAGTAGTCAATGCCATCGGGCAAAAATTCGGTCACAAAATCACATTCAAAGAGGGTCTTGTTGGCGCTTGTGCAATCGACGCTACCGGAGATCCCTATCCGGATGCCACACATGAGATTTGCGCAGCTTCAGATGCTGTGCTTTTCGGGGCAATCGGTGATCCAAAATATGACAATGACCCCAAAGCCAAAGTACGTCCAGAGCAAGGATTGCTGAGAATGCGCCAAAAACTTGGTCTTTTTGCCAACGTCAGACCAACTTTTACTTTCCCTTCATTGGTTCATAAATCCCCTTTGAAACTGGACCGAGTGGACGGCGTGGATTTGGTGTTTTTTAGAGAACTGACAGGAGGAATTTACTTCGGTGAACCAAGAGGAAGAAACGAGCAAGGCACTAAAGCTTTTGACACGAATGTCTATAGTAAGGATGAAATTGTTCGATTGGCTAGAATGGGTTTTGAAGCTGCGCAAAAGAGAAGAAAACTTTTGACCTGCGTGGACAAAGCCAATGTGATGGCGACTTCCCGATTATGGAGAGAAACTGTGCAGGAATTGGCACCAGAATATCCGGATGTGAAAGTGGAGTATGAATTTGTGGATGCCGTGGCTATGCGACTGATCCAGTGGCCAAAGGCATATGATGTCTTGATTACCGAAAATCTGTTTGGAGATATTTTGACAGATGAAGCTTCCGTGATTTCAGGTTCGATGGGTTTAATGCCTTCCGCATCCTTAGGATCTAAAGTGAAGCTTTTCGAACCGATTCATGGTTCCTATCCTCAGGCAGCTGGAAAGGACATTGCAAATCCGTTGGGAACAGTACTTTCTGCAGCCATGATGTTTGATTACGCCTTTGGATTGGCAGAAGAATCGAAAGCCATCAGTGACGTGGTCAATCAATCACTTGCCGAAGGCTATGTGACTGAAGATATTGCTGACGGCGGCAAAGCCTACAAAACCTCCGAAGTTGGAGATTGGTTGGCTGCTAAGATTTTGGGGTAATAATCCTCGATTAAAAAACAAAACCACCTCAGGAATGGGGTGGTTTTTGTTTTTTCAAAGTTCTAATCCCTCGCCGGATTGATCATGATATGCGCCCGATGTGTTCCCGGATCCATGATCCAAGGCAAGCCCGGTGCAGCTGGTTTCAGTGGCAAACCGGTACTTTCGGCAGTAGCCCAAGGAATATACACCACAGATCGGGTGTAGGAATTTGTTACCTCTCCGGTAGTCCAATTCACGTCTTTTTCATCTGCCGTAAGTGCATTAAGTAGGCTACCATTATCCGGAAGTTTGAGTTTACCGCTTTTGGATTCAGCTTCTCTGGCATTGAAGATTTCCTCGGGATTTTTGCCCTCTTTTCTCAATTCCCATCCCCGGGCCATAAATGGCTGGGCACTTTTGTGATAGCAGGATACGCTCAATCCTTCTCTTTTGGAATCATCTCCCAGACAAACGGTTTGATTTGTGCCTTGTCGGAGTAAAATGATTTCACCTTTGGCATCATAGCCATAGACTGTTGCTGCGCTTCTTTGGTCTTCCGGAGCTGCCAAGACGGCCATTTTGATCTGGATTTCTTTGGAAGGTGCGGTTTGGGAAATTGCCTGAAAACTGGTAAAAATTACCAAAAGGCTAAGTAGTATCTTCATGGTCATTATTTTTGGGTTCACTCAAGTTACTCAACCCAACAGGGCTTTCAAAGTCCCAATCAAAATTGAACACAATTGATGCGATCCCGACCTTTTACCTCCATTTTCTCAATCAGTTACTACGGGGCGCGATTTAAAGGCTGGGCGGTACAGCCCGGGCAGCCAACTGTTCAGGGGAAACTTGAAAAAGTGTTGCGGTTTGTTTTAGGACACGAGGATTTTCAGATTTTAGGATCCAGCCGAACAGATGCAGGGGTAAGTTGCCGGTCGGGGTTTGTTCAGATTTTCCTTCGGGAAAAAGTGGATTTGGAAGCTCTATTGGCAGAATTTAATCTCCACTTGGGAGGGGAAATCCGACTTAATTCAGTTCAGGAAATTCATCGGGATTTTAATCTGATTCAAGCCGTTAAACTGAAAACATATCGGTACTTTTTCTCAGATTCGGAATCCTTTCATCCCTTTGCATCCCCATTTTTAACATTGGTAACTGGAATCAGCTCTATCGAGCAAATGCAAGAAAAGGCCTCTCTTTTCGCCGGAAAGCATGATTTCAAAGCGTTTTGCAAGGTTTCTGGGACTAAAACAGATTTTGTCCGGGAGGTGATTTCCGCAAAGGTTTTTGAATCAGATACTTTTTCCTCAGAATTTTCGCCAGTTAACACCTTTTGCTTTGAAGTTACTGCAACCGGCTTTCTTTACCATCAAGTTCGGAAAATGATCTATGCAATCTGGTTTTTTTCTCCAGATGAAATAAAAGAGAGATTGGAAAATCCTGCTGGGCAATGGGATTCGGTTCCTACGGCTTCTGCAAATGGTTTGGTGCTTTGGGAGACGGATCTTAACATTTGATTATTTCTCACAGATGACACGGATGGACACAAATCTTTAAAATTTATCTGTGTTCATCTGAGAAATCAGTGCGCTAATTTTTTAGACGAAACCTTCGAGGTCTTCAAGACCTCAAAGATTAGGCCGTTCTCAAAGTTCTAATTCCATCACCACGTCATCCATAACATAGCCATTTCCGATGTTGATGACTTCTTT
>DATIAI010000449.1:0-10871 GCA_035458065.1 Algoriphagus sp.
GCCGCTGCCGGTGGAAAATACGGTGCTGCCGACATTGTGACTAAAGATGAATTTCGGGATTTCGAAGCCCACGTGGAATTTCTGATCGCCAAAGAAGGTGGAAACAGTGGGGTTTACCTCCAAAACCGTTACGAAATTCAGGTTTTGGATGGAGATTATGGCACACACGGTTTGGCCGCGGTGATCAACGAACACCTGCCAACTTCGGAGGAATACAATGGAGTCGGAAAGTGGAATGCCTATGATATCCAATTCCGGGCCGCTCGCTTTGAAAACGGCAAACTGACCGAAAAAGCCCGGGTGACAGTCTTTTTTAATGGAGTAAAAATTCATGATAACGTCGAAATCCAGCAGGTTTGGGGTGGTCCAAACTCAGGAATTGACGGTGGAAACGACGGCGGAAAAGGAATCACCGATACTCCCGGCGGATTGAAACTCCAAGCCGAAGGACATGATGTGCTTTATCGGAATATTTGGATCAAGGCGGTGAAGTGATCAGTTTTCAGTGATCAGTTGCACTGATCATTACAGTCCCAGTGATCGGTTGCAGTGGTCAGGCTTAGAATTGAGTACTCAATTGTAGAATTCGGTTTGGATTGGTTGAAGGTTTGTAAAATTTCAATTAAAATTTTGGACCCAAGTCGAAAATGGCTTGGGTTATTTTTTTCAATTCAATAAATTCGGAGTTAATCTAAACTTTTAATAATATGGACTTTACAGAACTTTTAGCATATCAAAAAGGCTTTCAGCTTGCTATGGAAATTTTTCATATCTCAAAAAGCTTTCCTAAAGAAGAAAAGTACTCTTTAACCGATCAGATTCGTAGATCAAGCCGATCAATATGCGCATGTATTGGGGAGTCCTACCGGAAAAGGAATTATCCGGCCCATTTCATTTCCAAACTCTCTGATTCAGATATGGAAAACAGTGAAACACAAGTTTGGTTGGACTTTGCACTAGCCTGTGAATATTTTGAAAAATCAACTTATGAAAGGCTCAGTCTGGAAGTAAAGGAAATTGGAAAACTTCTCAACTACATGATGCTAAATCCTGAAAAATTTGGATCGAAAAAATTGGCCTAACAATCAAACCACGTAACAATTCATGGTTTTCAAATAGCTTGCTTTGACTTATTCACTGAAACCTAAACTGATTCACAGTTTAATTCTTACTGCGACTGATTATTGAGACTGATTACTAAGAATCGCCGCTGCGACTGAAAACTGCGACTGATCACTGATCACCGATCACTTCCTCAGAATCCCTTCCTAATCGTCTCCGCCACTTCTGCCAATTCTTCAGAAGTCAATTTCAACTTTGGTTTTGAAAAATTGATATCATCCATAGTTCGAAGTGGTACCAAATGGATATGTACATGAGGCACTTCCAGACCAATCACTGCTACCCCGATTCTGGTGCACTTGATGGTTTTGTCCATCGCCTTGGCCACTTTTTGGGCAAAAAGATTCAACTCTGCCAATGCTTCTGGCTCCATATCAAAAATGTAATCGATTTCCTGCTTTGGAACTACAAGTACGTGCCCCTTGACCAAAGGCATAATATCCAGGAATGCGATGGAATTTTCATCCTCAGCAACGATATGGGCCGGGATTTCTCTGTTGATGATTTTGGTGAAGATGCTTGCCATGGTATCCAAAAAAAATCCCGGAAGATCCGGGATAGGTTTTAATAAGTAATATCTAAGATTTCAAACTGCAATGTACCGGCAGGCGCATTGATCTCAGCTATATCGCCGATGACTTTTCCCACCAGACCTTTTCCAAAAGGAGAAGCCAAAGAGATTTTTCCAGCTTTCAGATCAGCTTCTTCTTCAGAAACCAACTTGTAGCTGACAGTCATCCCGTTTTTTACATTTTTGATTTTCACAGTGCTCAGAATACCCACTTTTGAAGTATCCATTTGGGAATTGTCCAGCACTCTTGCATTACCGACAACAGCTTCCAGTTTGGCGATTTTTAATTCAAGAAGACCTTGGGCATCCTTTGCCGCATCATATTCAGCATTCTCACTAAGGTCTCCCTTATCCCGTGCCTCAGCAATCTGGCGTGCGATATCCGTTCTTCCTTTAGTCTTTAATTCCTGAAGTTCGTCCTTCAACCTCTTCAGTCCTTCCTCGGTGTAGTATTGTACTTTTGACATAATTTTACGCGTTTCGAAAGGCACAAAAAACAAAGTAACGGTCACGTGGTGGAGACCGTTACTTTACTTTTGCCTTTATATGATAGGCAAAGATAGGAAAGCTTTTTGACTTAGCAAGTCTTTACTACTTGACTCGACAATTCAAAAATTGGGATTTTAATCCTCAAAAGCCTTTTTTATTTTCTTTACAAGGACCTTATTGATCTTCTCATAAGACTCAAAAGTCCAGCCTGCTACATGTGGGGAAAATATCACATTCGACCTTGCAGCCAACTTTTCAAATTCGGTTTTTTGCTCGGGAGAAAACTTCTGGAATTTTTCGTTTTCCAAGACATCCAGCACCGCACCCCGAAGCATGCCTCGATCCAAAGCTTCATTCAATGTCGCAAAACTGATCACTTCTCCCCTTGCGGTATTGATCAGCCAAAAAGGCTTGGCGAAACTGTCGAGTTCTTCCAGAGTGAAAAAATTCCGCGTCTCCGGAGTAAGGGGAACATGGATACTCAGGATATCCGCCTCGGCTTTAACTTTTTCCCAAATGACTTCCTGTGCCAGCTCACTTCCAAAATCGACTTTGTATTTGTCATAAGCCAGCACTTTAACTCCAAATCCGGAGAGGCGCTTAGCGAATGATTTGCCCATATTGCCATAACCCATGATTCCGACAGTTTTGCCCATGAGTTCGTGGCCACGGTTGCCTTCTCTGTCCCAAATCCCCTTTCGAACTTCAGAATCTGCTTTGATAATGTTGTTAAATAAGGCAAGCAATCCGCCAAGTGCATGCTCGGCCACGGCATCCCGGTTTCCCTTTGCTGCATGGAAAAGTTTGACCCTACGCTCCACCAGATAATCCAGATCAATCTGATCCAATCCGGCACCTGCACGTCCTATGAATTTGAGATTGATTGCTCTTTCCAATAATTCACGATCCATCGGAGTTTTGGAGCGGATGATTAGTCCATCATATTCCGCCACTTGTTCTAGTATCTCAGACCGGGTGATTTTTGGTGAATAGGTAATCTGATGCCCATTTTTTTCCAGCATATCCACTATGCTCAGGTGCATCTCATCAATGATCAGAATTTTCATTTTTTTCTTAAAGACTCAATAAAGACATCGCAACCAAAAAGTAAACCGCCAACCCGAGAAGGTCATTGGCAGTGGTGATAAATGGCCCGGAGGCCAAAGCTGGATTGATCCCAAACCGATCCAAAACAATTGGGGTGAATGTGCCCATGAAGGAAGCCAAAAGAACCACGGAAAAGAGGGCGATGGAAACCACCAAAGCAAATTTGACCTCATTGCCATAAACCAATACCACCATCCCAAATACAAAGGACGCCAACACCAAACCGTTAATCATAGCAACAATTAAACCCTTCGTGAATCTTCGGGAAAGGCTATCATCAAAGGCTGACTTATTGGCCAAGGACTGGACCACCAACGTGGAGGATTGGATTCCGACATTTCCCCCTGTGGCTGTGATCAAAGGAATAAAAAATGCCAAAGCCGTCACTTTTGCCAAGCCTTCTTCGAAAAAACCGATAAATCCAGCACCCAAAAGCCCTCCGATAATCCCAATCATCAACCAAGGCAAGCGTGCTTTTGTCAACTTATAAACGCTGTCGTATTCATCTACCTGATCCGAGATACCGGACATGGCCTGGATATCTTCATCGGCTTCTTCCTGCACGACGTCCAAGATATCATCGACCGTAATTCTACCGACCAGTTTGTTTTTGGCATTGACAACTGGCACAGATTCAAGGTCATATTTCCGCATGACAGACGCTACCTCTTCCTGATCCATATGAACAGGAACAGAAATCACATCCTCGTCATAAATATCCTCTATCCGGGTGTCGGATGCTGCCAGAATGATCTTCTTCAGAGAAACTCTTCCGAGCAATTGCTGCCGGTTGTTGACCACGTAGATGGAATAGATTTTCTCCACGTTTTCGGCTTGACGGCGGATCTCATTGATGGTCTGGATTACATTCCAGTTTTTGTTGGCCCGGATAAATTCCTTGGCCATGATACCACCTGCGGTATCTTCCTCATAGCGTAGGAGTTCGAGAATCTGCTCAGACTTGACTCGATCCTGAAATTCCGCGATGACTTCTTCCCTGTCTTTTTCAGATAGCAGGTTTAATATATCAGCTCCGTCATCGGAGTCCATCAACTCAATCCAGGCAGCGATTTCTGAGTTTTCAAACTCTTTTAAAACCTTTGAAAGTGTTGCCTCATCAAGCTCAATCAGGATATCTGCGGCAAGCTGCTTTTCCAAAAGCCGCAAAACGTAGACAGACTCCGGCATGGTGAGCTCATCGAGAATGGCGGCAATATCCGCCACGTTGACTCCATCCAAAGACTCCCGGATAAAGTCAGCATTTCCCTGCTCAATCCCCGAACGGAGACTTTCCAGGTAATCTTTCGAAAGCTCAAATTGCTTAATTGGCTCCACGACCTTTTTCGATTTGTTGGGTCAAAAACACAAAATCTGCCACATCCAGTTGCTCGGCACGCTTATCAAGTATCGGATTGGACTTGAATTCCTCTGAAAGCTCAAATGATTTCAGTGAATTTCGAAGCGTCTTTCGTCTGTTTCCGAATCCACCTTTCACCACCTTGAAGAAAAGTTTTTCGTCGCAATCCAATTTTTCAACCGAATTTCTAACTAACCGGATCACTCCAGAATTGACTTTTGGGGGAGGATTGAAGACAGTAGGTGGAACAGTGAACAGGTATTCGATATCATACCAAGCCTGTAAAAGGACTGATAGTATCCCGTAATCTTTATTTCCTTTTGGGGAGGCTATTCTTTGGGCAACTTCCTTTTGCAGCATGCAAACCACCTCGGTCACCCGATTTTTTTCTTCCAGCACTTTGAAGAAAATCTGGGAAGAAATATTGTAGGGGAAATTACCGGCAATTGCATATTGCTCGGGAAGAACTCTGGCCGCATCGTATTTCAGATAATCTCCTTCGATAATCCTGTCCCCTAGTTGGGGGTATTTCTTGTGGAGATAGGCGATGCTTTCCCGGTCAATTTCTATCAGGTAGAGTTCCTGAGGATTTTTCAACAGAAAATCAGTCAAAACCCCCATGCCCGGGCCGATCTCCAGCACCTTATTGACACCTCCATGACCCTTGACAGCCTGAGCAATCCGCTCGGCAATGCTCAAATCGGTCAGGAAATGCTGTCCAAGATGCTTTTTAGGTTTGACTTTTTCCATCCTTCGCCTCTGATAAATTTTTATAAATTGCAGGCCTAAAAATAAGGGAATATTCCAAAAGGTCGGGGAAATTTGTCCTGACTCAATTTTCAGCAGATCCAAACATGAACGCGAAAAAACAAAGGCCTATCCTGGGAATCAGTATAGGGGATATTAATGGAATCGGTGTGGAAGTCACCTTGAAAGCTTTGGCCGACAACCGAGTCTACAAATCCTTTACACCTCTTATCTACGGCCACGGAAAGGTGTTGACTTTTTACCGAAAGCTCATGAGTCTGGAGGATTTCAATTTTGTCCAAATCCGCAATTTGGATGAAATCCAGCATAGAAAAATCAATGTGATCAATGTAATGGAAGAATGCCCTGAAGTGATTCCTGGTGTGGAAACGCTCGAAGCCGGAAAAATGGCTTTGGAAGCTCTCAAGGCAGCGGTCAATGATTTGAAAGAAGGTAGAATCCAAGGCTTGGTCACAGCACCTTTGAATAAAAACAACCTCAACTCGGAAGACCTGCACTTCATCGGGCATACTGAATATATCACACAGGCCGTCGGTTCCAAAGACAGTCTGATGATGATGGTGGATGATACGCTAAGAGTTGGACTGGTGACGGGACACTTGCCTTTGGCAAAGGTTTCTCAAGCGATCACCAAAGAGCGGATCCAACAAAAAGCCAATATCTTTTTGAAAAGCCTGGAGGAAGACTTCGGGATCAACAAACCAAAAATCGCCATTCTGGGACTGAATCCTCATGCCGGAGAGGACGGACTTTTGGGAGAAGAAGAGGAAAAAATCATCAAGCCTGCCATCCGGGAACTGAAAGATCAAAACAAATATGTCTTTGGCCCTTATCCTGCTGACGGGTTTTTCGGCATGATGCATCAGCAAAAATTCGACGGTGTTTTGGCCATGTATCACGACCAAGGTTTGATTCCCTTCAAATCAATCGCATTCAGTTCTGGGGTCAATTTTACGGCAGGATTGCCAGTCATCCGCACTTCCCCAGACCATGGTACAGCTTATAATATCGCCGGCAAAAACTTGGCAGATGAAGGATCTATGAGAGCGGCCTTGCATTTGGCTTCAGACATTATCAATCTTCATGAGACGGAAGAAGTAGAAGCCTGAGCGATATTTATTTAAAAAAACAGGTCAGAACCAAATATTATTTCAGGTTCTGTTTCAGCAATTTTAAATTATTACCTACATTTGCGGTCTTAAATCGGGAGGACGAATCGTGAAATTCTGGAAAAGCTTTGATATTGAGGTAATTAAGTTCAAAGATGGAAAACACGAAATTGACTTTGAAATTGGAGAGTCATTTTTCCAAAACTTTGAAGACAACGAAATTGTCGAGAAAGGCCGTTTGACCACAAGGGTCATCATGGACAAGGGAGCCAATGTCATTGAGCTCAATTTCCACATCAAAGGTACTGTTCAGCTGACTTGTGACCGAAGTTTAGAAGTGTTTGATCATCCATTGGATTTCACCGAAAAGATGATCTATAAATACGGAGCTGAGGAGCAAGAAATAGATGAGAATGTGTACATGATCACCAGGGATACCCCTTCGATCAATGTTGCGCAACTGATCTATGAATTCATTCTGTTGGCTTTGCCTGCCAAAAAAATTCACCCGGACTACAGAAATGAGTTGGACGATGAAGATTTGGAAGTAGAAGGCGGGTATGTGTACATAGATGGTGAACCTGAAACTGATGCAGAAGATGAAAATCCAGCTGCAGAGGAAGAAACAAAACCGGTCGATCCCCGATGGGAACAATTAATGAAGTTAAAAAACAAAGAACAATCATAAACCACGCTTAAAATGGCACATCCTAAACGCAAAATTTCGAAAACCAGAAGAGATAAAAGAAGAACTCATTATAAACTGGAAGCTCCGGGAATGGCGAAATGCCCAACTACCGGCGAAATGCACTTGCCTCACAGAGCTTTCTGGCTTGATGGTAAATTGTACTACAAAGGACAAGTAATCATCGAAAAAGAAGTTAAAGCTTAATTGCCTTCTGAATTAGACATTAACAAATCCATTCCTTCCAAGGAATGGATTTTTTGTTTCCCAAAACTGAAAACAGCTGAATTGCAACAACTTGCTCCAGTGTCTTCGCTTAGATTTTGGTGGTCAGATGGCATTGTACTATTTTTGGCCTTCCTCAGGAAATTCCTGAAATACAAACAACCCAGTTTGAGGCAATTTTAGCTGTCTCGCCTCTATTAAACCTACACAAATGGACAAAATCAGAGCCATGATCACCGGCATTCAAGGGTACGTTCCTGAATACCGACTGACCAATAAGGAACTTGAAACCCTCGTGGAAACCAACGATGAGTGGATCATGTCCCGAACCGGAATCAAGGAAAGAAGAATCCTAAAAGGTGAAAACCAGGGAACTTCTGTCATGGGAGTCGAAGCAGTTAAAGGTCTTTTGGAAAAAACAGGAACAGATCCCCTCGATATCGAACTGATCATCTGCGCTACTGTAACTCCTGACATGCCTTTCCCTGCGACAGGCAATATCATCGCTGACCAGGTGGGAGCCAAAAATTCCTTCAGCTTTGACATCGGTGCCGCGTGTTCAGGATTTCTTTATGCACTCCAACTTGGAGCACAATTCATCCAGGCAGGTACTCACAAAAAAGTAATCGTAGTCGGTGCGGATAAAATGTCTGCTATCGTGGATTATCAAGACCGAACAACCTGTATTCTTTTTGGCGATGGAGCCGGTGCAGTTTTGCTGGAGGCAACAACCGAGGAATGGGGAATAATGGATGCCATTTTGAAAGCGGATGGATCGGGAGCACCTTACCTTCACATGAAAGCCGGAGGAAGCCGCAAGCCGGCCACTCCTGAGACCCTGGCAGCCCGTGAGCACTTTGCCTACCAGGAAGGTTCTACAGTATTTAAGTTTGCTGTGACCAATATGGCCGATGTAAGTGCTGAGGTCATGGAAAGAAACGGGTTGACCGGCGATGACGTCGCCTGGCTCGTTCCCCATCAGGCAAATAAACGAATCATCGACGCTACAGCCAATCGAATGGGAATTGGACCAAATAAAGTCATGATGAACATCGAGCGATATGGCAATACCACTGCTGCAACTATCCCACTTTGCCTATGGGAGTATGAAAGTCAGCTGAAAAAAGGTGACAATCTCATCCTTGCCGCATTTGGCGGAGGATTCACCTGGGGCTCAATTTATCTGAAGTGGGGATACGATCCGAAATAATCAAAACAGAATATACACTAGACTTATGGCAAGTACTGCAGATTTTAAGAATGGACTTTGTCTGGAAATGAACAATGACATCTTTTCAATTGTCGAATTCCAGCACGTAAAACCAGGAAAAGGAGCAGCTTTCGTCCGAACCAAAATGAAAAGCCTCAGAACAGGCAAGACTTTGGAAAAAACCTTCAACGCCGGAGAGAAAGTAACCACTGCACGCGTTGAAAAAAGGCCTCATCAGTTTCTTTACAAGGATGACATGGGCTACAATTTTATGGACACGGAGAGCTTTGAGCAGATATCTTTGGAAGAAAGACTCATCGAAAGACCAAACCTGCTGAAAGATGGACAATTGGTCGACATCCTGGTCCATGCAGAGCATGAAACTCCACTTTCGGTCGAATTGCCTCCATTCGTGGAATTGATGATCACCTACACTGAGCCGGGAATCAAAGGCGACACTGCAACCAATGCATTGAAACCTGCCACTGTGGAAACCGGTGCGACGGTGATGGTCCCGCTGTTTGTAGATCAGGACATCCTTATCAAAGTGGACACCAGAGACGGATCCTATTCAGAAAGAGTGAAATAAATATTAATAGCTGCACGATTTGCTTAAATTATGCAGCTTTTCTGTTTTTAACCCAAATCAAGATGTCTCAAGACATTGCACCAAAAAAGAACCCTATGAAAGCTAAAGAGATCCAGGAATTGATCGATTACATCTCCAATTCCGGCCTGGCAGAGGTCAAAATCAAGACCGAGGAATTCGAACTTTCCATCAAAAAATACGCTGAAGGTCCTCAGGTAATTCACGCAGCCGCTCCTGCAGCACCAGCTCCTGCACCGATTGCAGCTGCTCCGGCACCTGTAGCACCAGTTGCGGCTCCAGCTCCTGCCCCGTCCAATTTGGTTGAGATCAAATCCCCGATGATCGGAACTTTCTACCTGACTCCAAATCCTGAGTCTCCGGCCTTTGTAAGCGAAGGATCTTCTGTGAAAGCAGGTCAAACCGTCTGCATCATCGAAGCCATGAAACTTTTCAATGAAATTGAATCCGAGGTTTCAGGAAAAATTGTGAAAATCCTCGTTTCCAATGCTACTCCGGTAGAATACGATCAGCCTTTGTTCTTAGTAGATCCGGCGGGTTGATTTTTTCACTAAACAAAAAAAGACCGTGTTTAAGAAAATATTGATTGCAAACCGTGGGGAAATTGCGCTACGAGTGATCCGAACCTGTAAAGAGATGGGGATCAAAACCGTAGCAGTCTATTCCACCGCGGACAAAGATAGTTTGCATGTACGCTTTGCTGATGAAGCAGTTTGCATCGGCCCTGCCCCCAGTCGGGAATCCTATCTGAATATCCCAAGAATCATTGCCGCCGCGGAGATTACCAACGCAGATGCTATTCACCCGGGTTATGGCTTCCTTTCTGAAAATGCCGAGTTTTCAAGAATCTGTGAAGAATACGGCATCAAATTCATCGGTGCTTCACCGGATATGATCGCCAAAATGGGTGATAAAGCAACCGCAAAAGCAACCATGAAGGCCGCAGGAGTACCGACAATTCCGGGTTCCGACGGTTTGGTAGATTCTATCGAACAAGGTCTGAAAATCGCCAATGACATGGGCTATCCGGTCATCCTCAAAGCAACTGCAGGCGGAGGTGGCCGCGGAATGCGGATCGTGAAGGAAGACAAGGAATTCAAAAAAGCATGGGATGATGCCAAAATGGAATCAGGTGCGGCTTTTGGAAATGACGGACTTTACCTTGAAAAATTCGTGGAAGAACCCCGTCATATCGAAATCCAGATTGTCGGAGATAAAACCGGGCGTGCCTGTCACCTATCCGAAAGAGATTGTTCCATCCAGAGAAGACATCAGAAGCTGGTGGAAGAGACTCCTTCTCCATTCATCACTGACGAACTTCGGGATGCGATGGGTAAAGCTGCCATCAAAGGTGCTGAAGCCATCGCTTATGAGGGTGCAGGAACCATTGAATTTTTGGTGGACAAGGACCGCAACTTCTACTTTATGGAGATGAATACCCGAATCCAGGTGGAGCATCCGATTACCGAAGAAGTGACAGATTTTGACTTGATCAAAGAGCAAATCAAGGTAGCCGCAGGTGAAACTATCTCAGGTAGAAACTACTTCCCTAAACTTTCTGCAATGGAATGCAGAATCAATGCAGAGGATGTAGCACACGGGTTCAGACCCAGTCCGGGAA
>DATIAI010000450.1:0-4280 GCA_035458065.1 Algoriphagus sp.
ATTAAACTCTAATTGAGCGGATATTATTGAATGATGAAGGAGTAACAAGAATCGCTTTCTTAAAAAGAATTAAAAAAAACGCGAACCATCGGCACGCGTTTTTTAATCTGCTTTCGGAATCAATTAAGGCCGATAAGACCACAATTCTGTTCCTCTTTTGAAATAAAGTGTACCATTCTGACCCATAACCAGCAGGGCTGCATCTTTGGCCAGCTGTGTCATTTCCAGGGTTTCCGGATTTAGCTTAAATAGCTTTTCCCAGTCAGTTCCGTAGATATTGCCGTCCGGATGAAGTACCAGAAATGCACTTCTCCAGATATGGCTTTTGAATGGAGGAAAATCATAAAGCTTTTTCGTAGACACTACTTCCCTCTTTTCGGGATCAAAGATGAACATGGTACCATCTCCCATTCCCCAGAAGTTCCCGTCAGGGC
Source organism: Algoriphagus sp. (assembly GCA_035458065.1). Classification (GTDB taxonomy): domain Bacteria; phylum Bacteroidota; class Bacteroidia; order Cytophagales; family Cyclobacteriaceae; genus Algoriphagus. The sequence continues at coordinate 435 of DATIAI010000450.1, forward strand.
CTTTGATAATTCCGGTCAGGGCCGATGCTCCCGGAACGGGTATTGTATCAAACAATTTCTCGCCCGTGACGGGATCCCAACCAAACAACACTGCCTCTTTTGTCTCAGGCGCTTTGCCCAAACCTCCGGAAATGGTGGTGCCTCCCAGGACATACTCACCGGTGAAAGCCAAGGCAGAAATGGACTGCTTTTCTATTGGACTTTCATAGAATTTCAGTTCTTCTTTTGTCAGATCATAAGTGGCCATAGCTCCACCAAGTTTGCCGTATTCAGGAATCATCCCAAAAACCACCTGTCTGCGTTCAGGAATGCTGATCTGCGCAAATGACCGGCTTTGCCCCTCCTTTTGTCCCAGGAATTTTGGGTTGCCTTCCTTGGGCTTCCATTCAGATTTGGTGTCTAAGACGTAGAATTTTCCTTTGGGATAAATCCCGAAAAAGATCTGATCACCCTGTACAGTCATTGCCTCGGTTTGGTCCAAACCCGGTAAAAAGGTATGAGTACCGGTTTTGGGATCGAAGGTTGCATTTCCTCCGGCCAAATACCCACCGGACCAGATTTTGCCATCCTGAGCAGTGAGTAAAGAATGGATCGGAATCGGCTGGCCTGGGATTTGGAGTTTGGTCTTCTCCAGAGAATTGTCAGCAGGATTGAATGTGAAAAGGTTGGCTCCGGAAGTTAGGAACATGACTTTTCCGTCTTCCGTGATTTTGAAGGCATTGGCTGTTCCGATTTCTTCACCCAGAATCTTGGCTGTTGTCTCCTTTTGAGCCGGATCAAATCGTTTCAAGGTGGACTTGGAGGTGTAATACACACCTTTTCCGGAAGCCTCTCCCACAATCGCCCGCATGTCCATGCCTTCGATCTCCTGTTCGAATTCCCGTGTTTTCAGGTTATAAACCAGCGTGATACTTCCGTTTGTAATTAGTGCAAAAAGCCGGTCATTCCCATCGATTCCAGGGACGATTTCCAATCCGTACACAAACTCAAAGTCCTTGAATTTTTCAGGTAATAATTCCTTTTTCTCCCCTGTTTTTGGATTGATTTCAATCAGGTGGGCTTTAGATCCCACACCTGCATAGAGCATTCCTGTTTTTGGATAAAAAGCCAGACTTCGGACGTAATTTTCATTTTCAACCAAAGCACCTTTTCCGATATCCGAGAAACCGTCTTCAGGATGATATCTAAAAACCCGGCAACCCGGATAAGTCGCTCCAAAAACTTCCCCATTTTCTCCCGCTGTCAGGTTCCAAAGGTAGGTTTCTCCCTCTAATACCACGCCGAGATCAGTTACTTCCTGTGTTCCGGGAGTGTGGGCAAACAAGCTTCCATTCGCTCCAGGAGCGTACAAAGTTCCGTCAGAAGATTGAGCCAAATCCCAGGCTCCGTCTGCTTTGGGAAGTGCCTGGTCCAAGATCAACTCTTTGGTTTTGACATCATAGCCTAAGAGATGCGCAGGTTCGCCACGAACCACAGTGTAGACCAGGTCATTTCCGTTTTTATCCTTTGCAAAAACACTTCCCTGAATCATGGAAGCGAAAAGCTGGGGACCGTGATTGGTAAACCGGGTGGTATCGACTTGGGCTGAACCCAGTGTTGAAAAAGCAGTCAATAAAACTCCAATTCCCAGCGATTTAAATAAATTCATGTGGTTAGATTTTATCATTTTTCAAAAATTCGGCAACAAAGGCATCGTCATTCAGATGGGGATATGCCTGATGAACCCGGTCGATTTCTTCTGCCTGTCCTTCGGACAAAACTTCCTTCGGATTAAGACACCAGATTCCATCAAGCAATCCCTGCCTTCTCAGCATCTCATGCATTCCCGGAATACATCCATGAAAATGATGCGCCGGATCAAACATCGCCGCATTCACATCAGTGACTTCGATTCCTTTGGTTAAAAGTCTGGACCAATCCTTAGCTGAACCGCTGGTTTTGCAGGCTTTGATTTCTTCCAAAAGCTCAACAGCCTTCTGGGTATAGACAGCCCAATGCCCCAATAGGCCTCCTACAAACTCTTTTTCGAAGGTTTTTCCTTCAACTTCAAACTTGTAAGTGGTGAGCAAGTCCGCCACGATATTGTCATCGTTGCCTGTGTACATCGCGATCTCATCTCTTCGGCTGCTTTGGGAAACCGCCCGCATCACATCCAGCGTTTGGTAGCGGTTGAAGGAAGCGCATTTGATGGCTTCGACGTTTTCGATTTCTGCAAATTCCTTCCAGAAGTCAAAGCTGAAAACCCTTCCGCCAACGGATGGCTGAAGGTAAAATCCAAAAACAGGAATAATCGCAGCGACTTTCCTTACCCTTTCCAAAATCTCAGCTTCTGTCCAAGTCTGCAATCCGCCCATACTCAGCAATCCCATGTCATAACCATACCAAACCGCCAATTCAGCTTCAGCAATAGCCTGTGATGTAGGTCCGCAGATCCCGGCAACCTTTAAGAAGGGCCTTTCCAGATTTGCTGCGTCAATTTCCTCAGAAGCCCATTTCAGGACAGTTTCATAAAGGTTGACACTCAGATCCCTGATTTCAAATTGAGTGGAATGAACTCCGATGGCAATTCCTCCTGCCCCGCTTGCCATATAATAGCGGCTGAGTTGCCTTTGCTTTGCTTCATCAATAGTCCGGTCAGCTTTTAGTGCTAAAGGATGTGCAGGGATCACCGTTCCCTGAATCAAATGCTGCTTTAATTCTACGCTTAGCTTTTGCATCAAAACTTCCCTCCTCTCTCCTGAAAATGGGTGGCTTTTCCGAACTCTTCACCACCTTGACTAATCCAGGTCGCGGTGATGTCGATAATTTCACGAACTGTCACTCTTGGATATCCAAAAATCCGGTGACATTCGGAGGCGTTGTTCAAGAGTGCAGTTCCGGTGGGTTCGTGGATGAATTTGGGTTCTTTGTTGAAAATCCGGCCAAATTGATTGGCGATCCAACGGACAGAAAGAATCTCAGGACCGGTGACGTTCAGGATTTTCGCCGGAGTCTTGCAATGAAGAAGTGAGCGGATGGCAATCTCATTGGCATCACCTTGCCAGATTACATTCACATTTTCGGTTTTGAGATCAATTTCCTTTCCGCTAAGGACAGATTTTGCAATCTCCATCATCACCCCATAGCGGAAGTCTACCGCATAATTCAGGCGATAGATCAAGGTTGGAGTTTGATTCTTTTTGGAGAAATATTCAAAAATCCGCTCTCTGCCCAGACAGGATTGGGCATATTCGCCAAGTGGTTCAGGGGCAGTTTCCTCGGAAGGGCCACCGGAAGTCACAGGAACAAAGGGCAAAACATTTCCGGAGGAAAAAGCCACGATGTTGGATTCTTTGTATTTCTCAGCAACCCGCCCCGGCAAGTAGGCATTCATCGCCCAAGTGAATCCTTCATTTCCGGTTGTCCCAAACTTATTCCCAGCAAGGTAAATCACGTTTTTCACCTCCGGCAAATCCTGCAACTGAGCGTCATTCAGCAAGTCGCTAGAAATCGTTTCGATGCCTGCTGCTTCCAGTTCTGCTTTTGCCTTTTGGTCTGAAAATCTGGAGACGCCGATAATTCTTTTATCCACTCCTGCTGCTTTTGCCGCGGATACTGCCAGTTTCCCCATGCTTGGACCCATCTTTCCGCCGATTCCCAGCAGGATGATATCTCCGTCGATTTTGGCCATATCGGCAATCAAGGCCGGAGATGGCTTGAGCAGGTCCTTTTCTAATTGAATTAAGTCTTTCATTATTTAATATTTTCTGAATGAAGTCTATTTGATAAAGAGTTCGTTGAAATTCCAGACAGCAAGGCCTGTCAATAGAATCAAACCGATCGCTCCGGATATTTTGGCGAAAGGAG
>DATIAI010000451.1:0-10743 GCA_035458065.1 Algoriphagus sp.
AGAACGTGGATAAGGTCGGTTTCTCCAGTCTGGTGGGAGAAAATCCATATCGAGTTCCGGTATTTCACCTGTTATCTCAAGAATCGCAAGTTTCCATTGGCTTTGTGTCACTACGACCCCTTTTATACTGAGTAATTCTAGAAAATTCAATGCACTTACTGAGCAAGCATAGATGATGGGTGTCCCGAATTGATTCCATCTTGCCGGACCCAGGGAATATCCGAGTCCTGTTCGATCTTGGAGTGCTTCAAAAAGCCGGAAATACCTCATCTCAAAGAATATTGCCCCAAGAGATCGCCTCTAATGCCTGATCTACCAATGAAATCTGGTAGGGATTCTTGAGTAGATTGGCAGGCTTTTGATCTCCAAATGAGGAATTGGGAGTGTGCAGCCACTGAGAAAGTAGGGCCTCAGAGCCGAATATCCGGATGCCTTTGGCTATGATTTGATCCATCTCAAGCAGATTTTTGGTGAGTGACTTGGTGAGCTTTCTGTCTTCCTTTTTCCAGCGGAAAAGTGTACTGGGATCGATCTCCATCACCTCTGCAATATCATGGGTGGTGAAGTCCAAAAACTCAAAAAACTGCCCAGTCTCATGAAAATCCAAAACGGCGCCATAAGGCTCCCTCGGCTCATTGACCAAAGATGGAGAATCCTGGAAAAAATGGTAAGGTCGAATGCCTGTCTCAATTACTTCAGGATTACTGTCTGAAAAGCGGATCATCCAAGTCTGGCTCATAACCTCTCTCTTTAATTTTCAGGAAGTTACGAATTATTATCTGATTTGCAAGTATAATTACTCCTTTTTGAGATAGTTTATATACTCAATTTTGATGTAATGTCTTTTACAATTGCTTCGGCATGTACGATGCTGTTTTCTATAAAAAATTCCCGTGTGTTGAGCCCACCGCAGACAACTCCCGCAAGGTAAACTCCGGGGACGTTGGATTCCTGATTGGTTTGGTCATAGCAGGGCTGGCGTTTTTCGTCGAGACTCATTTCTACACCCAATTGGTCCAAGAGTGAGAAATTGGGTTTGTAACCAGTCATTGCCAAAACCCAATCATTTGCAATGGTAACTTCACTCTCCGGTGTCTCTATCACCACCTCGAGTTCGCGGATTTCTTTGATTTTGGATCGGGTAAAGGCTCGGATGGATCCTTCCTTAATCCGGTTCATGATATCTGGCCTAACCCAATATTTCACATTTTCGTCAACTTCGTCTTCCAACAAAACCATGCTCACCTCGGCACCCTTTCTCCAGGTTTCTAATGCTGCGTCCACAGCAGAATTTGCCCCACCCACAACCAATACTTTTTGGTTGATAAATGGCCAAGGCTCTTTGTAATAATGGAGGACTTTTGGAAGTTCTTCCCCTGGAACATTCATAAGATTGGGCAGGTCATAAAAGCCTGTTGCCAAGACAATCTTTTTGGATTTGTATTTTCCCTTAGAAGTCTTGATCAGGAAATCCTCCTCATTTTTATCCAAAGTTTGAACCGCTTCATACAGGTTAACTTTCAAATTGAAATGAAAGAAAATCCTCCGGTAATACTCCAAAGCTTCGGTTCGAGTGGGTTTTACACCAACAGACATAAATGGAATATTAGCCATCTCTAATCGATCCGATGTTGAAAAAAATGTCATGTTGACCGGGTAGTTGAAAATCGAATTAGTCAGTGCTCCTTTTTCGAGAATCAGATAATCCAATCCTGCCTTTTGAGCTTCGATCCCGCAGGCTAACCCGATTGGACCACCGCCTATGATGATCAAGTCATATATTTTTTCCATGGTTAATACTGGTTCGAGGTTTGAAAACAGATCTTTTGATCAGAAAATTTTGAATAATCCCACTGAAATGAGCGCTCAGTGATTTGGGTTTCCCCTTTTTGGTTTTGAATCACAGCTGTGGCAGAAACCGTCCCGTAATTTGGGGCCAATCGGATCATTTGAGCTGAAAGACTAATTTCCATTTGCTCCGGAGCACCGGTTTTCGGTAATATTTCAATTGGATGAGTATCTGGAGACTTTAAAAGTTTAAGGAGAGTTTCATCGTTTATTTCTGAGGAAAGAAAGGCTGATAGTTGGCTTTTTGCAAGTTCGACTTTAGGCCAGGGATCATTAATCAATCCATTGCTGAGTCCATGGATTCCGGGCTGTACTTCCTGAATACCTTCACCGTAATTGCTTAGATAAAACAACTTGTCACCATCGGAAACCAGGAGGTTAAATCCTTCATAGGAATCCTTTTTTTTGAAAATTGATTCCAAATATGCTTTAGGTTCTAAAGTTCCTTCCAGATAATCCTGCACCAGTTTCCCCCGACTGATTTCACCTCGTTGTTCACGGGTAAAGTCTCTGAAATTTGTCAATAAAGACCATTTTCCATCGGGATGAAATCCCATCCACGTGCCGCCACCGCGAAGGTCCTTACCTGCAATCACTCCATTTTCCCAAACATGAAGGGGCATAGTTGGCCTGTCAAAAAACTCGTCTCTATTCGCACTGATAATCAGGGGGGATTCGTCGTTGGTTTTCCAGGAAAAAGCTACTAAACACATATTTTAAAGGTAAATAAAAGGGCTGTTCGAAAAACAGCCCTTGGGGTGAATTAGCCAACTTTTACTTCTTCGAGACTTGGATAATCTGTGAAGCCTTTTTCACCTGGGGTGTAGAATGTACTTTGATCCCACTCCGCAAGCGTTTGGTTCTCTCTGAATCTTTCAGGTAGATCAGGATTGGAAATGAAAGGTTTCCCATATGCAACCGCATCAGCCAAACCTTGTTCAATTATTTGATTTCCTTTTTCCTGGTCAAAGGCATTATTGATCACCAAAGTACCATGGTACATCGGTCTGTATCTCTTTGCAATATTTTGCTCTGCAAAAGGAATCTCACTTACGTCTGAGAAAGGCTCTGATAGATGCAGATAAGCAAGATCGTACTCATTAAGTTTGGTGATGATATAGTCAAAAGTCGGGATAGTCTCCGCGTCCATTGTCATCCCAAAAACACCGTGAAGTGATGGATTCAGTCTCACTCCGATCCGGTTTTCAGGCATTACTTCTTTGATGGCGTCAATCACTTCAAAAAGAATCCGCGCTCTGTTTTCGATGCTTCCACCGTATTCGTCTGTTCGGTGATTTGAAGTGCCATTGAAAAACTGATGCAGTAAATAACCATTGGAAGAATGGATTTCTACTCCGTCAAAACCGGCTTCCATTGCATTTTTCGCTGCATTTTTGAAATCAAGGATTGTCTGCTTGATTTCGTCCAGAGTCATTTCCTTGGCAGCTACTGTGTCTTTGAATCCTTCAGGAGTGTAGGACTTTGATTCAGGATTGGTTGCAGAAGCTGAGAGAGGTAGTTCTCCATTGTGAAAATCGGGATGCGACATTCGGCCTACATGCCAAAGCTGGATAAAAATGTGTCCGCCAGCCTCATGAACTGCTTTGGTTACGCCTTTCCAAGCTTCAGTCTGGGCTTGAGAATATATCCCCGGAGTATTGATATAGCCCACTGCTTTAGTAGAGATCTGTGAACCTTCAGTAATGATCAGTCCTGCTGAAGCTCGTTGACGGTAATATTCTTCATGGAGTTCAAAAACTTTGTTTTCTGGATTTGCCGCTCGGCTTCTGGTCATAGGAGCCATCCAAACTCTGTTTTTCAGGTTTAAATCTCCCACCTGAATGGGTTGTAATAGTGATTGTGTAGTACTCATAGTTGTTGGCTTAAAATTATATGTATATACAACTAAGTGAAAATTGGTATAGTTCCATTTAATGAAAATTTCTATATTCAGTAGTATTATCACCCTCCAATGAACCCAAACCTTATTGTGATAACCGGAGCCGGGAATGGCATTGGTTATGATTTGGCATCTTCGCTTTGTGTGAAGGGCCATTCCCTTATTCTGGTGGATTCAAATGAAGCCGCCTTGGAAGAAAAGTTTACTGAAAGTTCCAAGTTGAAACTATCCTTTGGAGACATCTCAAAGGCATCAACCTGGCTCCAGGTAATAGAAATAGCCAAATCCTTGGGACAACCTATTTCCCATTTGGTCAATTGTGCCGGTGTAATCCGACCAGGATTCGTTACAAATTATGAGTTGTGCGACATTGACTATCATATGGATATCAATGCAAAAGGGACGATTCTAGGCACGACTATAATAGGGAAGGAAATGAAGTTTCAAGAGTTTGGCCATATAATCAATATCGCTTCGCTTGCAGGAATTGCACCTGTTTCGGGGCTTAGCTTGTACACAGCCTCCAAATTTGCCGTCCGGGGATTTAGCCTGGCCGCGGCTGCGGAGTTCAGAGATTTTGGCGTTGATATTTCGGTGATTTGTCCAGATTTGGTAAAAACTTCAATGTTGAAGTTGCAACTTGACTTTCCTGAAGAATCCAAACTGACATTTAGTGGGTCTTCCAAGATCTTGAATCCGGAAGATATCACAGGAGCTATTTTGAAAATGATGGAAAAACCCAGCGCACAAATTTGCATTCCGCAATCCAGAGGTTTTTTGGCAAAAGTGGCAGGAGCTTGGCCAAGAATCGGTGAGTTATTTAGAAATTCTCTGGAAGAGAAAGGGCTGAAGGCCATCCAAAAGCTAAAATAATCAGCTGGACATCAGTTATTAACACTTTTTAATACGACAATAGTCGTACTTTTTTTGAAATTACGATACACTTCGTATAACTTTGGTACGAAAGTCATCGTAAGTATCCCCATGAACAAACCAACAGAAGCAGAATTGGAAATTTTGTCCCTTCTCTGGGAATTGAAAGAAGCTAGCGTTCGCCAGATTCATGAACGACTTGCTGAGACCAAAGAAACTGGCTACACCACAACATTGAAAATCATGCAGATCATGCATGCCAAGGGGATGGTGGTCCGGGATGAGGAAAACAGATCTCATATTTACCGGCCTGCTACTAACCAAAAGGAGACCCAAAAATCCCTTTTGAAAAACCTGATGAGTACAGCATTTGGAGGTTCATCCAAGACATTGGTGATGCAGGCGCTTGGCCAGGACAATCCTTCTAAGGATGAAATTGATGAAATCAGGGCATTTTTAGACCAACTCGAAAACAATCCAAAATGAAACTTTTAAACGACTTGATTTCCGAAAGTCTGCTCAAAGCCATCGGCTGGACTTTGGTTCATTCCCTTTGGCAGCTAATCCTGATTGCTGCAATACTTTGGCTGGTTTTGAAACTCGTCCACCGTGCAAAACCTTCCCTAAAATATGGATTGGCTGTGGGTGCTTTGGGACTTTCTTTGGCAGCCTCAATTGGTACTTTTATATATCAATACGGCCCAGAAGAATCTTCCCGGCCTTTTCTGACTGAAAGAGATCTCCAGGTTTTCCTTTCCAATCCCTCAATAATTCAGGCAGAGGCCGGAATTGAATCCACGATTACTCAGGCCACTTTTTGGATTGAGCAAAATCTCCCGCTGCTGGTCAACTTCTGGTTTCTGGGGGCACTTCTATTTTTGTTCAGATTGGTAAACAGTCTTTCAGAAATAAGAAGCCTGCGAAAATCATCCAGTCCCGTCACAGATTTCCAGCTGGAGAAGATGGTCTATCGAATGGCCGGTAAAATGGGAATAAATGCCGATGTGCAATTGAGAATCAGTTCTTCAGGCGTTTCTCCTTTGACCTTCGGCACTTTAAAGCCAATTATTCTCCTACCAGCTGGATTGCTTTTTCAGCTTTCCCCGCTTCAATTGGAGGCCATTATAGCTCATGAATTGGCACATGTGAAGCGGAATGACTACCTCATCAACTTACTTCTTTCCTGCTTGGAAGTGCTGTTTTTCTACCACCCCTGTTATTGGTGGATGAACAATACCATCAAAGAGCTTCGTGAAAATGCCGCCGATGACTTGGTAATGAAAGTTGGTGTAGAGCCTAAAATCCTGGCTACAAGTTTGGCTGAGGTGCTCAATTTCGCGAAGCAAAATCCTCCGGAACTGGCTTTGGCTGCCGGAAAAAGAAGGAATCCAACGCTTCAGCGCATCAAGCGATTGCTTGGTTATCCGTCTCAAAACTATCCTCAAAACCCTATTATTTCTATCCCTATGTTACTTACCCTACTTCTCAGCGCAGGACTTATGGCCAGCGCACAACAAGACACTCCCAAGCCTTTGGCCCAAGTGGCTCCTGTTTCAAATGCAGCGCCGGTATCAAAAGCTGCACCTCTTGCAGCGGCCTTTCCAGTCGCGCCCACAGCACCTGATACCACAATTAGGAAAGGTTCCAAGGCACCGGAAGGCAACCCCGGGTTCCATTATGGTAAAAATATCATGGTATTTTCTGACGGTGGTTACTCCTACAGAATCTCTGGTGATACTTTGATTTCGGACAAGGATACCATCATTATGAGCGGGAAAACAAAAATGGCTTTTGATCAGCTAAAACAATTTGACTGGTCCGAAATGCCTGCTTTGGATCTTGATGTCACCCCTATGGTTCCGATGGAATTTGAAATGGCTCCAATTCCGGATTTTAATTTTGATGTTCCCATGGATATAGAAGTTTTTGCGATGGAACCAATGGTCCCAATGGAGCCGCTCGATTTTGTTTTCGAAATGACCCCTCCAATGCCTCCGATGGTTTTCTTTTCGGATACGACCAAAATGACCCCGGAGCAACGGAAAAAAATGGAAGAGGAGTTTGCCATGAAGCAGCAAGAATGGGAAAAAAATGCTGAGGAAAATGCAGAAAAATGGAAGCTTCATACTAAAGAAATGGAAAAGAGGGCAGCTGAGTGGGCGGCCACCTGGGAACCTAAGATGAAAGAGTTTGAAGGCAAAATGAAGGAATGGGAAGCTGCGAATAAACCCAAAATGGAAGAGTTTGAGCAGAAAATGAAAGAATGGCAAGCTGCCCAAGAGCCTAAAATGAAAGAATTTGAACTCAAAATGAAGGAGTGGGAAGCCACCCAAAAACCTAAAATGGAAGAGTTTCAGAAAAAAATGGAGATCTGGCAAAAAGAGCACCAAGCCAAGCTTCAGGAGTTTCAAAAACTGGTTCAGGAAGAGCTAAAAAAAGATGACAATAAATAATTAATTGTGTGTTGATGCTATGAAAAAGACCTGTCCTTTGGGCAGGTCTTTTTTCATTTAGTGGTGTTTGTTACGGGTAATTCTCCCACTTTTTAATTCTTGCAGGAAATCCATGGGAATTCCCCCCACTTTTTAAAAAAAACTTACTTGCATTTACTTTTTTTATCCGCCTTTTTAGACTCCAAACCTCATTTTTAGCCTAGAATTGGGGTTTTTATGGACACTTTGGGGAAAGGGTTAACGCCTTGAGTATCAATAAAAATTTCTTTGATTTTTTAGGAAAAATATTGGCGTGGATGAAACTTTTGGCTACTTTTAATCCAAAGTGGTAAAAAGTGGGAGAAAGTGGGAGGAAGTGAGATGCATTTTGCTACTTTTGTCTTTACTACAAACTCAACATTCAGAAGAGTCAAATAATGTTCAACGGTCGATATGATTTGAAGCTAGATCCCAAAGGGCGTCTGGTTTTGCCTTCCAAAATAAAGGGGGCAATTCCGGAGTCTAACGGTGCTGCGCTTATGCTTCAGATGGCCGCTGACAGATGCCTCAAACTCTACCCGATGGTCGAGTTTCGAAAATTGGAAAGTCAGGTCAATGCACTATCTGATCACAACGAAGAGACCCGACGATTGAAACGGTCTTTTTTCACCCGGATCACAGAGGTAGAGTTGGACAGTGCAGGTCGTTTTTTGATCCCAAAATCCTTCCAGGAGTTTGCGGGTCTTGACAAAGACGTGATTTTAATCGGGGTGGGTACCAAAATCGAAATGTGGAGTGCAAATCGTATCGAAGGCAATGTCATCATGGACGACTCAGAAATGTCGCAACAGATGGAAAAACATCTCTCCTGACGCTATGACATCCTCTGTGTACCATATTCCAGTGATGCTCGCCCAATGCACTGAAGGCTTGGCTATTGATCCCAATGGGATCTATGTCGATGTGACCTTTGGTGGAGGTGGGCATTCCAAGGAGATTCTGAAGCATCTTGATAAAGGTCATTTGTATGGGTTTGATCAGGATGAGGATGCCTTGGCAAATGCCCCTCAGGATGCCAGGTTCACCTTTGTGCAGGCAAATTTCCGGGATATTAAGCGGTATCTAAGACTGTACGGGGTAAAGCAAGTCGATGGGATTCTGGCCGATTTGGGAATTTCTTCTCACCAGATTGATGAGCCGGGTCGTGGATTTTCTACCCGATTCAGCGGCAATCTGGATATGCGGATGAACCAGTCGGCTGAGATCAGTGCCAAAGAAGTACTGAATACCTACGATGAAGGCAAGCTTCACAAGATTTTTGGAATCTACGGAGAAGTGAAAAACGCAAAGACTTTGGCTCAGTCCATCGTTGCTGAGCGAGCTCAGCGACCATTTGAGACGACTGAAGGGTTTACTGCTTTTCTGAAAAAATTTGCCCCAAGGGGGAAGGATTTCAAATACTACGCTCAGGTGTTTCAGGCCCTGAGAATAGAAGTGAACGATGAAATGGGAGCTTTGGAAGAATTGCTGCTCAGTGCAGTGGAGCTGCTGAAGCCTGAGGGAAGACTGGTAGTGATGAGCTACCATAGTCTGGAAGACAGATTGGTCAAAAACCTGATCGCCAAAGGAAAATTCCAGGGAGAAGTAGAGAAGGATTTCTACGGAAATCTAATCCGACCTCTCGAACCAATAACAAGAGGTGCAATAGTTCCTGATGAGGAAGAGATTGCCGCCAACCCGCGAGCGAGAAGTGCCAAGTTGAGAGTAGCTAAAAAATTAGGAAAATGAGTCAAAACACCTTTAAGAAAAAGCTGAAGGCCGGGAATGCTCCAAAAGGAGGTTCCGGAAAGACCATTTTCACCTGGATCGAAGAGAAACTCGATGTCAAGGGAATCCTTGGCGAAGGGGTCCCGGTTCAGTTCGTGCCTCCGGTAGGTTTCTTGGTGATACTGGCACTCATCTATATCTACAGTAACCATCGGGCAGAAAGCATGACCCGTAGGATCGAAAAAGCCCAACAGGAAGTGGAGGATCTCCGTGCGGATGTCACTACCCTAGAGGCAGAATACATGCAAAGCAGCATGCAGTCAGAAGTGGCAAAGCGTGTTGCCAAGCTTGAAATCTATGAATTGAATCAACCGCCGATCAAAATCGAGGTAGAAAAGTGAATATAAAACGCTCCATAGTGCTCCGAGTAAGGGTGGTTTTCATCCTGGTTGCTTTGGCTGCCTGCGCGATCCCGTACAAGATCGCCGTGGTGCAGGTGAAGGAGGGAGAGAAGTGGAGAGCAAAAGCTGAGCAGGTCAACTTTCAGTACCGCGAAGTGCCTGCAACCCGCGGAAATATCTATGCGTCAGACGGGAGCCTTTTGGCGACAAGTCTGCCATTTTACCGAGTGGCAATTGACCCGACAATGGCAAAGGATTCAAAATTCAAATCGGGAATTGATTCACTTGCCCGCAAGCTTTCAGGCTTTTACAAGGACAAGTCAGCCACTGCTTATAAGCGGATGATCCAGGATGCCAGAGGAGACAAAAAGCGTTACCTCATCCTGAACAGGAAGCAGATCGGCTACCAGGATATGCAAAAAATGACTACTTGGCCGATTTTCAGAGAAGGTCGATTGGGTGGCGGGGTAATTTTTGAAAAAGTCGAAAAACGTTACAGACCCTTCAATTCTTTGGCAAGCCGAACCGTCGGTAATGTAAATGAAAAAGATCAGGGAGCCGGAATCGAATACAGCTTCAATAATTATCTCAAAGGCAAAGACGGCAAAGCCCTTTTCCAAAGGCTCGCTGGCGGAAGCTGGAAGCCGGTTTTTGATGCGGAAGATATCAAGCCGGATAATGGATACGATGTATTCACTACGCTCGATGTCAACATCCAGGATGTAGCCGAAACTGCGCTCAGAAGACAACTCACTGATCGGAACGCTGCTTTCGGATCAGTCATTGTGATGGAAGTAAAGACCGGCCACATCAAGGCCATGTCCAACCTTCAGCGAAATAAAAGCGGAGTTGGTTATTCCGAAACCTACAACCATGCAGTCGGCGATATCGGAAATACAGAGCCGGGATCGACCTTCAAACTGGTGTCTATGCTCGCCCTGTTGGAAGAGAATAAAATCAGTCTGAACGAAAAAATCGAAACCGGAAACGGCGCTCATAGATTTTACAATCAGACGATGTACGACGCCAAGAATGGCGGGTTTGGTACAATCACCATCCGTGAGGCATTTGAAAAATCCTCTAATGTGGCAATATCCAAATTGGTGGATATGCACTTTGGTTCCAGTCCTTCCAAGTTTATGGCTTATATGGATAAGGTGGGTTTGTCAGAACCATTTGATCTTCAACTGGCAGGAGAAGGAAAGCCTTTTTTCAAGAAGCCGGGATCAAAAACCTGGTACGGCACATCTCTTCCGTGGATTTCTATCGGATATGAATCCAAGCTCAACCCAATCCATACCCTGGCACTTTACAATGCCGTGGCCAATGAGGGTGTCATGATGAAGCCGCTTTTTGTAAAAGCAGTGGGAAGGGGAAATACACCTGTCGAGACCTATGAGCCCCAAGTTTTGAGAAAGCAAATCGCTTCTGAGAAAACTGTGAAACAGCTTCAGGAACTACTGGAAGGAGTGGTTCTGCGCGGAACAGCCCGAAACATTTTAAATGAAAATTACCAGATAGC
>DATIAI010000452.1:0-2091 GCA_035458065.1 Algoriphagus sp.
TCGGCTCGATTGAGACCACTACCATTTCCCAGGAGAAAGAGGACTATAAATCCATCACCCTAAAACTGGAACAGGATGTTCAGGCTCTAAAAAGAGCTGTTGCGGAAAGGGATAAAGAAATCGAAAACAAGCTTCTTGAGCGAAGAGCTTTCGAATGGATGACCCTGATTTTTTTCCTAAGCTCACTGGGTTTGGGATATTGGGTTTATCGCTTGAAAAAGTCCTAAAAGGAAAAAGCCTTCCAAAAAATTCGGAAGGCTTTCGATTTATGGTTTGTGGTTAATTAATTACACGTAGTTATTAAGCATCACCGGCATCACCAGCATCAGGATGTCTTCGTTTGCATCCTGCTCCGCAGGAAGAATCAGGCCAGCTCTGTTAGGGGCACTGAATCTCAAGCTCACTTCTTTGCAGCCCAGGTTATTAAGCATTTCCACCAGGAATTTTGCATTGAATCCGATTTCGATGTCCTCACCTTCATGATCGCAGGAAAGTCTCTCATTCGCCTCGTTTGAAAAATCAAGATCTTCTGCTGAGATCATCAATTCACTACCAGTCAGTTTCAATCTTACCTGATGGGTAGTCTTGTTTGCGTAGATCGCGATCCGGCGAAGAGAACCTAGCAATTCCAAACGATCGATATTCATTCGGTTTGGATTATCAACTGGGATCACATTTTCATAATCAGGATATCTTTCGTCAATCAAACGGCAGATCATCTTGATGTTGTTGAACTTGAAATAGGCATTTGACTGGTTGAATTCTACAGTTACCGGCACGTTTTCGTTTGGCAGGGTAGACTTCAGTAGGTTTAGCGCTTTTCTTGGGATGATGAGGCTTGCACCGTTTGGAGAAGCTACATCCACTCTTCTGTACCGAATCAAACGGTGACCGTCTGTAGCTACGAAAGTAGTGTTGGTTGCGCTCAGGTTGATATATACCCCGGTCATCGCTGGTCTGAGCTCGTCCGAACTGGTAGCAAAAATGGTATTGGAAATGGCTGAAGAAAGTACTTCAGTGGACATATCCACTGTCGTCGCATTATTTACAGTAGGGATTTTTGGAAAATCAGTGGCATTTTCACCGGCAAGTCTGTAACGACCGTTGTCGGAACTGATCTCTACAGCGTAGGTATCATGGTCGATGCTGAAAGTTACCGGTTGCTCCGGAAGGTTTTTCAAAGTCTCGATCAAAATACGCGCAGGCACTGCAATATTCCCATCCTCTTTTGCCTCCACATGAAGTTGAGTCATCATAGAAGTCTGCAAATCAGAAGCAGTGATGGTCAATACAGAGTCCTTGATTTCAAAAAGGAAGTTCTCCAAAATGGGAACGACCGGATTGGTAGTCACGACTCCGTTGATGGCCGAAAGCTGCTTCAGCAAAGCAGAGGAGGAAACAATAAATTTCATATGATTATATTTTTATTTTCAATGACCATATGGAATCTCGCGAGGCCGAAAATCATCCCTCTGTGTGAGGCTCTTCGTCAAGCTCGATTTCATATCGTAGGGCTTAGTATTTAGTTTTAATCCAACGGGGTAAATTTATAAATAAAATGCTAATTCGATGGGTCAGAAGAATCTTTCCCCGAAAATTATTAATCTAATTATTTGAGCGTGATCCTATTGTTTTTTGGAATACCTGAGCTTTCGCAGAAAAAGGATAACACCTCCTAAAATACCTAATATCACAACCGGAAGCACCACATTCACTCCTTGCCAAAAGGCTTTTTGCTCTGCAATTTTCACCTTATTCAATGGTCGGATCTGTAGCGTTCGAGTCCGTGCAGCAATAATCCCATCCGGATCACTGAGGTATTGCACCAGATTTTGAAGCAATTGCTTATTGGCATAGGTAGTCTGGGCAAAAGGATCCTCTCCAAGTGCAAGCGGCTGGCTTCCCTGCAAACTCATCTGACTTTGAAACACCGAACCATCTCCAAACACAACGACTTTGCCTTTTCCGCTTTCTTTGAAATCAGCTTTTGGGAATCCTTCCGGTACAAATCTATTTTTGAAAAGTGAGGTAAATTCCCCTTCCAGCAAATAAGCTAAAGGCAAATTTCTCAATGAGAATTCTGCAACATTC
>DATIAI010000453.1:0-2518 GCA_035458065.1 Algoriphagus sp.
GGATTTTAGGGCAGACTTTTGATGCATATTTTAATAAATTAACTTCTTTGGAAGTTTTGAATTTTCGCTTTCAGATACCGGAATCTGGGGACTATCTCGGATATCCCACTGAAGTTGCTCCCAATACCCTCCGTTTCACAATTGACAATATGCCTCCGGGAGAATACACTCTTTCGATAGCGGGAAGAGGATTTTCACAGGATTTTCCTCAAAAAATCAAAGTAATCAACTCTTGGTCACCCTATAAGGATAGATTTCCCATATCCTCACTTTACAATTGGAACTGGGTAGGGGTTGGAGATCAGATGCTTTTCTGGAAAAATGAGATTGGAGA
The DNA here is from genome assembly GCA_035458065.1 of Algoriphagus sp. Lineage (GTDB taxonomy): Bacteria > Bacteroidota > Bacteroidia > Cytophagales > Cyclobacteriaceae > Algoriphagus. Next base: position 335 of record DATIAI010000453.1, read on the forward strand.
TTTTCAAAAATTCTATTCCCTTCCGCTGGAATCCGAGGAATTTGAAGATTTGCCTGAATTGCCAAACAATAAAAACTTCCGATCCAATTACCTGATCCAAGAGGTCCAAGACAGGTATTTGTATTTCGGGTTGGGATATAGTTATGATCTAATGAAAGACTTCAGCAGGTTTGATACCCAAACCAGGCAATGGGAGAAGCTGAAGGATTTTCCTTTTGAATCAGGTGGGGTTGAGAAATCCTTTTACTTGCAGGGAAAAATCTACATCATATTGTATGGTGTTCCCAATTTTGTTGTTTATGACACGAACTTAAATTCCTGGACATTGACCTCCATCGAAGTTCCGGAGGACTTTAGGCTTACCCTGTATCAGGATTCGGATAATGAAGGAGTATATTTTGTCCCAAGGGAAAAAAACCAATTGATAAAATATGTCCCGGGTGGCTCCAGAGAAGTAATTGCGGAGATTCCAGGGTATTCTTCCAGTGGAACTCACTACGTGTCGGTAATGGGAAATATGGTTTTCTTGTTTCATGGGGCCTCTGAATATTTTAGGGTTAATCTAGATACCCGTGCTGTGGAACCACTTCAAACCATCAATGGCCAACAATATTTAGTTGCTAGACCTTGGGTAACTTCAAAGGGACTCATGATGGCATTTCCCACATCTCAGCATGAACCCGAAATGAAGATCTATCGCTGGGTGGCAGGAGATTGATTTTGGAATCTTAGCGGTTTCTTTAAAAAAACTTTCAGACTTCTGTTCGGGAATCAATTTCAACTGCTTTCGGTTTTCTCAACAATCTAAAAAGAAAGGATAATCGATGGAAATCGGAATTGACAGTTTTGCGGCTTTTCCCACCAATGGAAATGGACAAATCCAGGGAACTGCACAGGAAGCAATCACAGCTTTGCTGGCCAGAATCAAACTCGCCGATGAGGTAGGTTTGGATGTATTCGGCATTGGAGAGCATCACCGCAAAGAGTTCTTGGATTCGGCCACAGCAATCATTTTGGCTGCCGCCGCCGCCCAAACCAAAAAAATCAAGCTGACCAGTGCGGTTACAGTGTTGAGCGCTGCGGATCCCGTGCGGGTTTTTCAGGAGTTTGCCACCTTGGATCTCGTGTCTGATGGAAGAGCCGAATTGGTGGTGGGCAGAGGCTCATTTACCGAAGCTTTCCCTTTGTTTGGGTTAAGGCTGGAAGATTACGACAAGCTTTTCGCCGAGAAACTGGGCCTATTGCTTCAGATCAATGAAAATGAAATTATAAACTGGTCCGGAAAATTCAGACCAGCATTAAACAATCAGCCGATTTATCCAAGGCCTTTGCAAAAGCAGCTTCCAATATGGTTGGGAGTGGGAGGAACTCCCGGATCTTTTGTGAGAGCCGGATCGCTTGGACTTCCGCTGATGGTTGCTGTAATCGGAGGAGAAACTCACCGGTTTCGGCCTTTGGTTGATCTCTATCGGGAAGCTGGAGAAAAAGCCGGCCACCCTAAAGAAAAGTTGAAAGTCGGCTTGCATTCCCTGGGTTTTGTGGGGAAATCCCGGGAAGTAGCCGTGGAAACCTATTATCCCGGCTATGCAGAAACCTTTACCAGAATCGGAAAAGAACGCGGCTGGCCTCCTGTGACACGTGGGCACTTTGAAGCCCAAAACTCCAGAAGAGGAGCCTACTTGGTCGGAGAGCCTGAGGAAGTCGCAGAGAAAATCATTCGCCACAGCGAGTCTTTGGGAGGAATCGATCGTTTTACCTTCCAAATGGACAATGCCGGGTTGAGCCACAATCAGCTTTCGGAGTCCATTTCCCTGATCGGAGAGCAAGTGATACCGATAGTGAAAAAGGCTTTGAGTTGATCAGTTAATAAGTATGGGATGAGGGTAAGAAATTAAAAAAACTTACCCTCCTTTTTTTTCTCAATCGCTTTTTATGAGGACCCCAAAAGACTTTCCACCTTAAATGATTCATTGTGAAAGCCTGCTAGTGGGTAGGCAAAAAGCATATAAGAAAATCGGAATAACATTTAAACTCTCACCGCTTGCTTGCAGGCACTGGCCTTAAGTCACCTCTGCATAACTTGTCAAAGCACCTTTCTCCCATGTGATTTTAGGTGCAACTTTGTTTAATGGCAGAAAACTCATTATCGATCGAAAAGGATCGGCTGGGTAATCAAACAGGGTC
>DATIAI010000454.1:0-2790 GCA_035458065.1 Algoriphagus sp.
AACATTCCCAAATCGTGTGGTTATAAATTTGGTATGGTACTTTTTGTGATTAGCATCCAAGTATTGATTCAGCGCCTGCACATACATTTCTGCAGCTCTCTTGCTTGCCCCCATGACATTAGTAGGATTAACTGCCTTGTCTGTGGAAACCAATACAAACTTCTCAACCTGAGCCAAAACTGCCAAATCCGATAAAATCTTGGTACCAATAACATTGGAATGGATTGCCTCTTCTGGATAGTTTTCCATCATTGGCACATGTTTATATGCAGCAGCATGAAAAACCACCTGTGGCTTAAATTCTTTGAAGACCTCTTTCATCTTCTTTTTGTTCCTCACATCTCCAAGAATGATTTTGATAGAACAAGCTGGGTGATGTTCTTTAAATTCCTGTTCGATATCATAAAGCGGAGACTCTGCGATATCAAGCATGATTATCAACTTTGGATGGTAATAAGAAATTTGCCGGCAAAGCTCTGAACCGATAGAACCAGCTGCTCCTGTTACCATTACAATTTTTCCTTTTAGATCCTGCTCAATTCTTGGGTTGTCCAAAAGAATCTGCTCACGGCTTAAAAGGTCCTCAATTTTAATTTCTCTAATTGCCCCAGCCGTAAGCCCACCATTGATCCATTGATCTACCGGAGGAACCATAGAAACAGACACATTCAACCTGAGGCATTCGTCGATGATTTCATTTTTTCTGGAAACAGAAAGATCTCTCACCGCAATGATCAACTCGGTAATTCCATAAAGTTTAACGAGCTTTTCAAGATCCTCTAATCCTTTATAGATCCGCTTTCCGTCAATATTTTTTCCTTCTTTTTTGGAATCATCATCCAAAAAAGCAACAATATTCATATGGGTTTTACTGTCCTTTTTAATTGCTTCCTGGGCAATAATCCCAGCTTCACCGGCTCCAAAAATTATTCCTTGGCGAAGTTCCTTTTCGGCAAAGCCATTTTTAAGATAAACAAACAACTCCTTTACCAGCAAGCGGTAAAAAATCAGCATAAACATCGCCGACAAACTGGCTATGATCAATACTGAGGTGGGTAAAAGAAATCTGTCATTAAGAAAACTGCCGTGGAAAAAATTAAGGAACAGGAAAAGAGTGAAATTTATAATGACTGTTTTGAAAATATTCGAACCGTCCCGAAATCCAGTATGACGGACAATCCCCTCATAGCTTCGGGTGTTTTGCATCACCAAAAGGCCACCGACCATAAACGTAAAACTACCTGCAAATGCATCGTATTGCTCGATGAGTTCGAGTTCAAAATTGAATCGAACCAAGTAACCAAAGAGTGAACAATAAAAGAGAATCAGTGAGTCGAGGGTGGCTATGATCCATCGGGGAAGGATTTTTAACCTTGATAAAAAATTCATAGCAGAAATATTATAAAATAGCCTAAATCAGGTACGCCCACTATATATCGATAATCAGACTGCAAAGTAAACAGAATTTTTAATTTTCTTCAATTTGCCAATTTTAATAAGCCATTGGTGACCCTATCCCTGTTTTGGTTTTCGATTTATTGGGTGCTGAAAATCAAGGAATTTCAAAGAATTTACCAAAGTCCAACTTCAATTTTTAATCAATCAGTTTTGAAAAACGATATCGTTCATCAAATAATTATAGGCCAACTACATTTTTTTGTATAAATCGCTCTGAGCCTGTAAATTTGCCCACAGTCACATGCCCATGTTGGCTCACTCCTTTTCCTCTTAAAACATTCCAAAATGTTTGAAAAAGAATTTTCAAATCCAGGCTAAAAGAAAGATTATCCACATACCAAACATCAAAATCAAACTTCTGCTCCCAGGTTATTGCATTCCTTCCATTGATCTGAGCCCAGCCTGTGACACCCGGTTTGATTTCGTGCCTCCTATATTGCACGGAGGTATAAAGTGGGAGGTATTCGGGTAGGAGCGGTCTTGGACCGACCAAACTCATGTCACCTTTCAATACATTCAGCAACTGAGGGATTTCATCCAAAGAGCTCTTTCTTACAATTTTCCCAAGTGGGGAAATTCTCAACTCATCAGATAAAAGGTATCCACCAATTCCTGTCTTATCATTCATCGTCTTGAACTTCATGATCTGAAATGGCTTTCCATTTTTCCCAGGTCTTTCCTGAAGGAAAAAAGGTAATCCTCTGAAATGAATGGAAAGTATTAAGGCCAAGAACAAAAAAACAGGGAATAATAATAGAAACATCAATGAGGAAAATATCAGGTCCAAAACCCTTTTTCCAAAAATCGAATAGTCCACGTCAGGAAATTTTACTGAGTTCTTTTTCAATTATTCCTGCGATCTTCTTCTGATTCTCAAAAGTAAGATTCACAGAACTCGGAAGGCATAATCCTTTTAAAAAAAGCTTTTCGGCCACTTTTCCTCCATAAAAAGGTACTCCCCGATAGACAGGCTGCAAATGCAAGGGTTTCCATAAGAATCGGGTTTCAATTCCATTTTTAAAAAGCATGATCCGCAATTTATCGTTAGAAAAACCGGTTTCGGCCTCATCTATCAAAATAGTACTCAGCCAAAAGTTCGACTTCGATCCCTCAGTTTCCGGTTGAAATTCAATACCCGGAAAATCCTCAAAAAGAATTCGGTACCGATCATTGATTTGGCGTCGTTTAGAAACGCAACCATCCAGTTTTTCCAATTGGGCAAGCCCTATTGAAGCAGCCAGATTGTTCATCCTGTAATTATACCCTATTTCCAAGTGCTGGTAATAGGGTAAATCTTCTCTTGCTTGAGTAGATAGGTATTTCGCTTTTTCA
>DATIAI010000455.1:0-6670 GCA_035458065.1 Algoriphagus sp.
CGCAGGATGTGTGTCTGGAGCAATCCAACAAAGGTCTGCTTTTGGATAAAGGTATTTCCAAGCAGCAATCCCGCTAAGGAATCCTGAGCTCATCACAGCCGCAGCCTCTGCTTTTGCCTGCTTAGCAAAAAAGCTTTCAAACTCGTCAAATACACCCAAGCGGACATTGTTGACCCTACTCAATCCGTGATTAAATCCATACCGTCGGATACAATCAAGAAGTACCGATTCATAATGATGATCTTTATCGATTCCCAAGTAGGAGGTCCCGCCAAAGAAGAGGTATTCTTTTCGGCCAAATTTGACAAATCGGCCGGGCCTTTGGTCTAGGGTAAAATTCTTCACGAGTGGATATTATTTGGCAAAGATCTGGCTGGGGTCCTGAAATGATTTAAACTCCAGCGCATTTCCGCAGGGATCAAGAAAAAACATGGTAGCCTGCTCGCCTACCTCACCCTTGAAACGGATATAAGGCTCAATCACAAATTCAATCCCATGTGCTTTAAGCTTGTCGGCTAGTTCATGCCATTCCTCCCAATCCAATAATGCACCAAAATGACGGACCGGAACGTTCTTACCGTCCACTTCATTCGTTTTTGCATTTGCCAATTCTTCTGGCTTAATGTGAGCCGAAAGCTGGTGTCCAAAGAAATTGAAATCGATCCACTTATCAGTGCTGCGGCCGATGTCGCAACCCAATAAATCGCCGTAAAATGCGCGTGTTTCTTCAATATCCCGGATGGGAAATGCCAGGTGAAAAGGTTTAAATTGGCTCATATTGCTTAATTTCGTTGGTGATTTTTAGTTTAAAGATCCTTTTTTCAATTTCTAAAGATATGTCAAAAAAGAAAACAGTTTCATTGGTTTTGAGTAGCGGCGGAGCAAGAGGATTAGCGCATGTAGGCGTGATCGAGGAGCTCGAAAACCGTGGCTATGAGATCGCTGAAATTGCAGGGTGCTCAGTGGGTGCTCTGGTCGGCGGGATGTACGCTGCAGGTAAAATGCCGGAATTCAAAGATTGGATCTGCAACCTGGACCGGATCGACGTTTTTTCCCTGATGGATTTTACTTTTTCAAGCCGAGGATTCATCAAGGGCGAAAAAGTCTACAATGCCTTAAAAACCGTTGTCAAAGACTGCCAGATAGAGGATTTGCCCATTCCATTTTCCTGCAACGCAGTAGATTATAAAAGTGGGAAAGAGGTCATTTTTAGAGAAGGAAGTCTCTATGCAGCCATTCGGGCCTCGGGAAGTATTCCCTCCGTGTTTCAACCGGCAAAGCATTTTCGTTATGAATTTATCGATGGGGGAGTTTTGAATCCCGTACCCATTTCACTTATTTCCAACCATGAAAATCGCATGCTGGTCGTGGTAGAAGTAAATGGGCCAGACTATCTCTTAATCGATCCTCCGAAAAAAGACGAAAAAGGAAAAAGCTTTATTTCATTTCCGGGTTGGCTAAAGGACTACCACAGGAAAATGACTCATTATTTTCCTGAGGAAGAGAAAGAAGAAAAGCCTACATCTCTCAGTTCTTTGAGTTTAATCACAAGGTCCTTCGATTTACTTCAGGATCGATTTTGTGAATTATTGATTGAAAAATATCCAGTGGATGTGACGGTGAGAATTTCAAGAAAACAAGCAGGCACTATGGAGTTTCACAGAGCGGCCGAAATGATCGAAATCGGCCGACAAAAAGCAAAAATTGCTCTTGACCAATTGGAAAATGGAACCGCCTGAACTCAACCGACTGCTCGGAAATGTAGACATCTACCTCTTGGATCAAATCCTGAAGGGAAGATTCACCAAGGAAATGAAAATCCTGGATGCGGGTAGTGGGGAAGGCAGAAACGCAGTATACTTCATCAATCAAGGGTATCAGATTTTTGGAATTGACCCAAATGAAACAGCGATTCAATATTGTCGCTTCCGTGCGAGGAGCTTAAATCCGGATTTCGATACACACCGGTTTCAGGTAGGAAGACTGGAAGATATTCCTTTCCACGCCGGTGCGTTTGATACAGTGATTTGTTCGGCCGTTTTACACTTTGCAGACAATGTGGATAACTTTTGGCAAATGATCTCTGAAATCAATCGCGTTTTGAAACCGGGTGGGGTTTTCTGGTTTCGGATGGCAACCGGTTTTGGAGGAGTTTTGGAAGAAAGCCTACCCCTAAATGACGGTAAATTCCTGCTCCCAGATGGCTCCAGCCGCTTTTTGCTGACGCAAGCACATGTGGATAACTTGGAGAAAATGGGATTCCGACACTTGGAAAATCCGAAATCCGTGCTGGTCCATGGACAGCGGGCGATGGGAGTATTTGTGATGGAGAAAGGGTGATTTTAAGACATTAGATATTAGATTTAAGAAATAAGACGTCCCCCTTTCGGTCTTCCCTCTTCGGTTCTTTCCACTTTATTTAGACTATAAATCAAGAAATCACTTTCCCTTCTTTCTGACTTTTAAAAACTTCTGCCCATCCATGGATCTCCAATACGCTTTTGAACTCGTCGGTACGTTTGTTTTTGCGATTTCTGGAGCTTTAGCTATCCGAGAAAAAGAGCATGATCTTTTTGGGGCAGGATTTACCGGATTTATCACCGCAATCGGCGGAGGTACACTCCGGGATATTTTATTGGACAGCTATCCTTTGGTTTGGATCGGAAACGTGCAAGTGCTTTATACGATTCTAGCCGGGATCCTCACTGCATTTTTATTCCCTGCAATTCTGAGCCGCCTTCGTAAAACCTTCTTCCTGTTTGATACATTGGGTATCGGTTTTTTCACGGTTTTGGGAGTAGAAAAAGCCCTCAGTCTGGGGGTCAGGCCCGAAATTGCCGCCATCATGGGAATGTTTTCGGCAGTGATGGGCGGTGTAATCCGTGATACGCTAACCAACGAAATCCCGATTCTTTTCCGAAAAGAAATCTACGCCTCAGCTTGCCTGGCAGGCGCTATGGTGTACTTGGTTATGGATTATTTTGGAGTTGAGCGAAACTACAATTTGATGATCTCGATGGCATTGATCATCAGCATCCGAATGATCGCCATGAAATATAAGCTCAGCTTGCCCAGACTAGGGTAAAAAAGTAGTCCTATTGACTAAAAATGCCAAGATTATCCTACATTCCTTAAACAATTCTCACGTCGGGATTTGGGTACCCTAGCTTTTTGCTTAAATTTTAAAAAAATTAAATCCCGCTGAATTAAGTCTCCTTTTTTTTAAAAGCACCCTGAATGAGTAGTTACAAACAGGACATTGATTGGAAAGCAATTTTTGATCCTATGTCAATCTTCTACATTGTTGCCGGAGTTTTTTGCGCTGCATTGGCATTGGAAGGTTTTATGCTTCCCAATAAGTTTCTGGATGGTGGAGTGACTGGTATAGCAATTATTTTGAATCTGCGTTTTGGAATCAATCTGTATGTTTTATTAGTAACTATCAATCTCCCATTCCTTTGGCTGGGTTGGAAAAAAATCGGGAAAACTTTCGCTGTCCAATCCACCTTCTCTGTATTTCTGCTGATTCTGGTCCTTGAGATTATGCACATTAATGAGGCCATTACTGAGGATGATGTTTTGAGCGCAATTTTTGGCGGAGTACTGATGGGAGTAGGAATCGGATTGATTATCCGAGGCGGGGGATTGATTGATGGTTTTGAGGTGATTACAGAATTTGTCCAGAAAAACTCACCCCTTTCTGCCAGCGAAATCACGGTTTTCCTGAATTCTTTGATCATGTTTGCCGCAGCTGAATTCTTTGGACTAGATAAGGCGCTTTATTCGATTTTGACCTATTTCACTGCAATCAAAATGACCGATTATGTGGTCGAAGGATTTGAGGAATATACAGCATTGACAGTCATATCCCGTGAGGAAGAAAAAGTGAAGGAATTGATTGTAAAGGAATTTGGCAAGGCAATTTCTGTTTATAAAGGCGAAAGAGGTTATCTTCCTGAGACCTTCCATATCAAACACCCCTGCGATATCATCATGACAGTGGTCACACGACTGGAAGTTCACCGAATGAAAGATGCCATTCAAAAAATAGACCCTAAGGCATTCTTTTATGTGCAGACCATCAAAGAAGTAAAAGGAGGAGTAATCAAAAGGGTCGGTAAAAAGCACAGCTGATGGTATTTGAAGAAATCCAACATACGATCTACCGGGACATATTGGCAAAATTGCCTCAGCACCTGACCTACCACAACCTGGACCATACTGCCTATGTGCTGGATCAGGTGGAGTTTTTGGCTAAAGAATCCCATGTTTCGGAAGAAGATCTTCATCTGCTGAAGTTGGCGGCACTTTTTCACGATACGGGCTTTATTGACAACCCCAAAGATCATGAGGAAAAAGGTTGTAAAATTGCCGAAAGCTACCTGTCTAAATCCTATTCCACGGAGGATCTTGAAAAAATCTACGGGATGATCATGGCTACCAAAATCCCCCAAAGTCCCACAACCCTTTTGGAAAATATCCTTGCAGACGCGGATTTGGAGTATTTGGGCACTGACTCATTTGAGAAAATCGGCGAAACCCTGTTTGAGGAATTGAAGCATTTCAATCCGGACTTTACCGAGCAAGCTTGGGACGAATTGCAGTTGGTATTTATGCAAAAGCACCACTACCACACCGAATACTGCCGCAAAAACCGAGAACCCAAAAAGCAGGAAAATCTGCTGTTGGTGAAGAAAAGATTGGGATTGGTTTGATCAGAAATCAATATCCCAAACCGCAAAAGCCGGATCTTCTTCCAAAACCGTAAAACCATACAGCTTTCCATCCTTGAAAAATGGATTTATAGGTTCCCAAGTGATTTCCTTGATGAGTTGCTCCCCGGTTAGATTCAAGTTCAAGTCAAAGCTTTGTAGCCAAATCTCATCTCCGAGTCGTTTATTGTCAATGTCATACCGTCCATTTTGAGAAACCAAGCGAAAGTACAGCTGTCTGGTTGGGTCAAAAAACAGTTCTTTATAATTGACCATCTTACCCAGTTTTGCAGACACTTCCCTCCAAGCTTTATTTGATTCCACTTGATTGGGAATGGTTCCGGTCTTCATTTTTGGGAGGACTTTGGGTTCATTTTCAACCAAGCGAAGTGAATCGCTCTTCCAGTCATAGAGGTAGAAATCAGCCGTGCTTGGACTGACAATGGCCAATTGATCATTGAGCCAATGCCCCGAAACAAAATCACCGCCCCGATAGAGCATGCCCTGTTCATCCCAATGAACCTGATAGTCCTTAGTCAACTCCAGGGCTGGGAGAGAATGCACCTTTCCAGTTTGAGTGGCGAGATCCACCACCACCAATTTCAGCATCCATTGGTCATGTTTAAAGGGCATTGCCATCAGCATGTTGCGATCCGGACTGATCCAAACTTGTGGGAAAAAGTTGACTCCCGCGAGCTCTTCCAGGCCGGGTAGCTCAGCCAATTGCGTAGAAATGGATTCTGTTTTTTTCCCATTGAGATCATAAATGCCGGCCAATCCTTGGTTAAACATAAAAAATTGATCATCTGGTACCCATTGAAATCCCTGAACATCCCTTGGTGCCCGATTCGGACCATCCTCCGCCAGTCCGTTTCGCTTGACCAATCTCATCTGATCTAGATCTATTTCGTGAATCTCATACCTGCCATAGTAATGGAAAAAGATCCGACCGGCATCGGGACTGAGGGTGAATTTTTCATAATTCCCCACATTGAATAGCTCCTCACCCACATCCACTCGCACTGTGTCAAAAGTGACAGTAAGATTTTCGAGGAAATTTTCGTTAGCTGTTGATTCTCCCTTTTCTTGTTTTCCGCAGGAAAAACAGAAAAGGGAAAGTAGAATTCCTAGAAGGAAGAACCGATTATTCATAGGTAATCGTCGGTTTCATTCGCACAAAAACTAGTTCATCATCCTGATTGATTCCTTGGTGCAGGTAGCCATCTTTGAAAAAAACATTCCCGCTTAAATTGGGAACCTGATCTGTCTCGTAAATCAGATTGAGCGACTCATCAAAAACAGAAAGCACACTGGTCCAGTTTTTTGAGTTCTCTGTGGGATCAATTTGATAGCGAGAAAATCTATAATACCGTTTCGAAAGCGGCTCATAGGTAAGCTTGCCAAAAGTCGGCTCATAGTATTTCGTCTTCACAGCTTGCTCCCACGCTTCCATTGAATTGACTTTTCGAGGAAAGTTTCCCGGTTTCTGAGCTGGAAGCAGATCTGTATTGAAGTTTTTTTGATCCAATGATTCCGTCTTGAGATTATAGACAGCCACACCATTAGCCGAGCTGACACTGATCAAGACTTGATCTCCGACCAGTTCCAAGTGAATTTGTTCATCATTTGTCATCGGCATATCACCTACGAGTTCGATTTCAAATTCTTTGAGTTTCTTCAGAAGCGGGACATCCACGATTTTACTCTTACACTCCGCCAAGTCAATCAAAACTAATCCCTCTCCGGAGTAGTTGCCTCCTCGGGATTTCCCATAAACTCCCACAAAAAGATTCCCTTTCGAATCATAATCGCCGCTGAAGCTGGCAATAGTAGTGGAAGGAATAGTTTCGGACACAAAATCCTCCGCATCCCAATTGTAAAAAGCGATTCGATTTCCGGTAGGGTCCATTTTTCTAATCCCGTCAAAAGCAGACAAATAAATCTCCCCCTGATCAGTT